>JAEDHX010000125.1 GCA_016296785.1 Coprococcus sp.
CTTCAACACCATATTTTTTCTTTATGCTTTCTGCCTGTTCTTTAAGCTTTTCTTGATTGCGACCAATCAAAATTAAATTGCCGCTTTTTTCTGCATGGATATTTGCAAAACATGTGCCAAGACCACCATAGGAACCGGTAATCAGTGCTGTTTTCTTGTTATTCATTAGAGAAACCTCCTATTTTATTTAATACTTACATTTAATTAATTATTTCTTGAGCACTTCTCTGCGTCGATCGCCAATGTAACCATCAGAGCATACAAGGCATCATTGTAATCTGCCGTTTCAATTGCATATGTATCGGTGAAGTTAAGTAACTCCTTGCTGACCTTTGCGATAGTCTGACCGGATGCACCGGTAATATGATAATCCCATTCAAATATATTTCCCGATATGCTCCAGCCGTTAAAATCAATTTCAAAATGCGGTTTTAAAAAGCTGATTTTCTTCTGAATCGAGCCAATATATTTCCCATTCTCATAAAAATCAAATCTTGGCAGGAAAGTCAGCACAACCTGTTTCACGGTTGCAATATGTTCTCCGAATTTATTTAATATATGTAATTTATGTCCCCAGCTCATCTTTCCTTCAACAGTATAGGCTTTTTCGCCCTGTTCGTTATAAATATCATAGCTGTCAAACCATGAAAAAAATCTCTGCTTAAACACAAGTTTCATCTGTTCACCTGCTCTCTATAATCTCTTTGCATTCCTCTTCGGTTATGTATTCAAATTCAACCATACATCCAACAACCTTTTCCTGTCTTTGATGTGCCAAGTCCGGATTTACATCAAGCGAATAAACTGACGGTGCATTCGGTATTCCTACAAGCAATGTACATTCATAATCTGTCATATCTTTCGGCTTCTTGCCGAAATATCCTTTTGATGCATCATATATGCAGTAATAACCGCTGCCGTAATATATTCCGTTAACATAAAATTCAAGCACATCTTCTTTATTGTACTCTCGTTCTATTCTCATAGCCATAAAGATTTCAGCTATTTTTCTTTGAAGAGTATTATCCTGAGGAAAATACAAATTTTTAGCAAGTTGCTGCGATATTGTACTTCCACCCTCTAACAATTCCCATGCTTTAAAATCGCTATATATTGCTCTCCCGGTTCCTATAATGTCAAACCCATTATGTTTATAGAACCGCCTGTCCTCATCTGCAACAAGTGCCTTATAATATATTTCCGGAACATCTTCATACGGTGTATAGTTTTCCTTGCTTTGGAGTTCTGAAATAACTTGTTCTATCGGTCTGCTTGCAAGTGCATTCTGGTATTTATCATATCCGCCTTTAATCTGCAGTCCTGCTATCACCAAAAGAACAATTAAGCATAGGCATATTACTCTCTTAATCTTTTTCATTAGTAACACTTACCTTTACGTCATTATATATACCATTTAATTCAGCTTTTTTAATATACCAACGCATCCCTCATATACATCGCTCCAGGTTGTGTCAAAATCTCCTGTATACCAAGGATCAGCCACATCTCCGGGCTGGCTTGTAAAATCCATCAAAAGCGAAACCTTGTTATCAGGATCATTTCCTACAAATTTTGTCATATTCCTAAGATTTAAGCGATCCATTGCTATTATATAATCGTAATACGCATAGTCTTCCTTTGTCATTTGTCGTGCTGTTTTTCCTTCACAGGAAATGCCATGCTCCTTAAGCTTTCTTTTCGCCGGAGGATATATGGGATTTCCGATTTCCTCTGTACTGGTTGCGGCAGAAGCAATTTCAAATTGACCTGCTATGCCCTTTTTATTTAGCAAATCTTTCATAACAAACTCTGCCATCGGACTTCTGCAGATATTACCATGGCAGATAAATAATATTTTAATCATACTCTCTCCTGTTATTTATAATATCTTTAGCTTCATCATCTGTTATGTATTCAAGCTCAACCATACAATCTACAACCTTTTCCTGTCTTTGATGTGCCAAATCCGGATTTACATCAAGCGAATAAACTGACGGTGCATTCGGTATTTCTACAAGCAAGGTACATTCACAATCTGTCATCTCTTTATTAATATGAGATTCGTAGTATTTATATAGATCTCCAAGAGGCAGCCATATTTCAGCCTCTTCGATTTTAGAATATACATCATTAATAATTATCTCTTTTTGCGGTCTTCCCGGCTCTCTTCCGTTTTCATTCCAGAGTTTCTCGTATTCTTCATACAGCCACCCGTTAATCTTCTGTTTCTGGCTATTCTTAAGTTGTGAGGATTTTTTATTTGTCTGAAGCAGTTTACCATTTACCATAATGTGGTTTTTCATATTCACATTTCTCCTTACGAAATAAGCCAATCAATCAAATTAATTGATTTTAT
>JAEDHX010000010.1 GCA_016296785.1 Coprococcus sp.
ACCTGTCCCCATGGCAAACCCTGTCCCCATTGCTATATGTACATTGTGAAAGGAATTATGTATGAGGATTAATAGGAAGATAATGCTAGCTGCGCTAGCGGGAGTTATAGCTGTGCAATCCATGCTTACCGGGTGCGGAAAGGAAACAGTAGACTACAATGTAAACGATAGTTCAGATAAGACAAATGTGTCTGATAATGGAAATACATCTGGCGGAGGGAATATAAGAAACAGGCTTAGTGTTCCGGCTTCCATTAATAAAGATTTAGATACTGGTAATTCAGGGTTAGACAGCATTGCAATAAGCTGCGAGGAAGTGCTTGTTCCTGAAACTGATAATATGGTCATTTGTTATATGAAGGCAGTAAATGGAACAAATGAAGACAAAAAGAGGATAGCTGAGGCTGTATTTGAAAAAGAAAAAGGCATCTATTTGTATGATTATGAAACAAAGACAAAAGAGGATATTCAGAAAGAGATTGATAACTACAATTCCATTTTGAATGATAGTAATATTGCCGGGAATGACGAGTATATTGCAAATATTAAGGTAAATATACTTGAATTGGAGAAGAAGCTGATTACAGCTCCGGATTCATATGAGGCAGCAGGAAACTATAGTGCCAATGCATTTAGAGGCACTGTAAATGATATTCCTTATGTACTTAATGTAGAATGGAATGAAGAGCAGGCACCTTCGGCAAGAGGATATAGGGTATACTATAGTGCATTTAGTACACTTGACGTAAGACCATGTGAAGGTGCAGTAGAAGGATATATTGGTGCAATATCAACTGATTATGAGACTGGTGAAAATGTAAATCAGGGCACCATGACAGAAGAAGAGGCTGGAGAAATAGCTATACAATTTCTTAACAAGGTGGGTATACCTAACGTAGAGCTTACACAATCAGACGACTTGTTGTGGTGGTATTACGATAGTTCATATGAAGAAATTGCAAGTGAGTATGATGGCTATTTTCTTCAGCTTATAAAAACAATAAACGGTGTGCCTGTATATTCTGAAGAAATGCTTGAGGACAATTATTTAAAGACAAATGATATATGGTTGAAATTTCCAAAAGAGAAATATATCGTTATTGTATATGACGGACGTGTTATTGAGGCAGATTGGGAGCAGGTATTTGGAACAGAAGAGAAAAAGGAGCCGGCGGAGCTGCTCTCATTTGACAAAATATTAGAACGTGCAAATGAAGAAATCGCTAAATATTTTGAGAAATACCCAACAAAATATAGTAATGTTAAATTCAATGAGGTTAAGCTGACATATCAAATAGTATCAGATGGTAATAATGGCTACAAGTATATTCCTGTTTGGGCATTTTCACAAAAAGAAGAAAATGCATATAGTGAGAACCCTAATGCCACAAAGCATCTCGTAATGATAAACGCCATAGACGGCACAGCAATAGACCTAATTGACGAAGCCAAGAAGCTTGGCTGCTATATCGAAGGCCAGCCGGTAGGCTAACTCGCCACGGGGACAGGTCCCGTGGCTAAAAATAACCGGACGAACTTCGGAGAAAATAGCATGATTGTTTTTCGGAACGCTTGCGCTTAGTAAAATACGTAATGGTATTAAACTCATGACGCCAACTAGAGTTGCCGCCATTCGTTAAGTGCCAACGTATTTTAACTATCCTTAAAACAACCATACTATTTTCTCCGAAGTTTTTGTTTATTTGTGGAGGCTACTTGCCACGGGACCTGTCCCCGTGGCAAATGCGTGCAAATCTTAATTAAATCTTAAAATATGAATATTTTGGTTTCTAAATATATAGAAATAGTTTAATATATGCATATACTTTTAGAAATAAAAATATCTTGGGAGGAATAAGATGAAGAGGAATAAAATAAAAAAAGCAGCGGTAATAGCTCTTGCAGGACTTATGATGACACAAGCCGCACTTACGGGCTGTGGAAAGAAAACTGTTGATTATAATGTTGATGGCACCACAGATGAGAATGGCGAGAATAACAACGGTAATAAATCAGATAAAGGAGGAATTGCCGGCAAGCTTGGTATACCGGATTCGATTAATGAGACAATTGATGTAGGTACTTCCGGATTGGGAAAAATTACCATAAACTGTGAAGAGCCAAAGATTCCTGAAATTGATAAAATGGTTGTTGCTCATTATACACCAATAACTATGAGTAACGAAGATAAGAAGAAGATTGCAGAGACCTTATTTGAAAAGGATAAGGGAATATATGTATATGATTATGAGAACCGTACAAAAGATGATATTCAGAAGGAGATTGATTGGTATAAGACTCAGATAGATGAGACAAAGGCAAATGGAGACTCTGAGTACCTTACATATCTTGAGGAAGAAGTAAGTAATCTTGAAAATAAACTTGCAGAGGCACCTGAAACTTATCCTGATGCAGGAGATTACTCAGGAGATATATTTAGAGGAACTGTAGATGGCGTTACATATTCACTTAGTATGGATTCTAGTTCCGGTGAAGATATGGTAGGCATGGGTTCTTCAGTATACTTTAGTTCAGAAAATGCACTTTATATAAGACCATATGAGGGCGCTACATACGGATATGTAGATTCATATGTGGACCCTTATTCAACAGTTGATGCAGAAACAACAGTGAATGGTAGCAGTATATCAATAGAAGAAGCGGAAGAGATTGCAGAAAGATTCCTTGATAACATTGGAGCTTCGGATTTAGTTAAGATAAATTCAAATGATGCATTTTGGGTGTATTATAACAATGATGGTGAAGAATTAGCCAGAGAAGCAGATGGTTATTATTTTGAATATTCAAGAGCAATTAGTGGAACATCTACATATTCTGGAAACCTTTGGAGTGTTGATAATCTGAACCAGATTGACGGATGGATTAATCTTCCTATAGAAACATATAGAGTAATTGTATATGACGGACGTATAATAGAGGCATCATGGCAGCAGATATTCGGTTCAGCTGACAGCACAGAGGATGTTGAACTGCTTTCTTATGATGCTATTATCGAGAAGGCAAATACTGAAATTAGTAAGTATTATGAAAAATATCAGCCAAAATATAAGAATGTTGAATTCAATGATGCTAGATTGACATATTACTTGGTTTCTGACGATGGCGGAAAATGTAAATACATTCCTGTATGGATATTCTCACAGTATGAAGAGTATATGGATATGGATAATTCAAATGATCCGGTTCAGCTTGTAATAATAAATGCTATAGATGGTTCAGTAATTGATATAGTTGAGGAAGCCAAAAAGCTTGGCTGTTTTGAAGACTATAGTAACTCAATAACAAAAGGATAAACTAACGGACAGTCGCCACTCGCCAAGCACTTGCCAAGTGCGACTGAATGGAGGAAATGAATTTGAAGATTGTTGTGCTTGATGGATATGTTTTGAATCCGGGAGATATTAGCTTTGCTGGCTTTGAAGAGATAGGTGAGCTTACGGTGTATGACAGGTCAGAGCCGGAGGTCGTTGTTGAGAGAATCGGTGATGCCGAGATTATCATGACGAACAAGACGGTTATTGATAAGGAAGTAATTAGCAGCTGTCCTAACTTAAAATATATTGGGGTAAATGCGACCGGATACAATGTAGTTGATGTTAAGGCTGCAAGTAAGGCCGGTATAGTAGTTACAAATGTTCCTGAGTACGGAACTGACGCAGTAGCACAATTCACATTTGCTCTTATGCTTGAGCTTTGTAATAAGGTTGGGATGCATAGCCGTTCTGTAGCAGATGGTGATTGGACAAGAATAAAGGACTTTTCTTATAATCTTGCACCACTAATTGATGTAAAGGGTAAGACGCTTGGAATTATTGGATATGGAAGCATTGGAAGCAGAGTCGCTGAGCTAGCGCTGGCATTTGGAATGAATGTAATTGTGAATAGCAGGATGAAGAAGGAGCTCATTAATTGCCCTTATAGTGACCGTACGATAAGCTATGCTGACAGAGATACCGTGTTTAGAAATGCTGATATTATATCGCTTCACTGTCCTTTATTTGACACAACGGAGAATATGATTAATAAAGAATCCATTTCGCTTATGAAGGATGGAGCGATGCTTATAAATACTGCAAGAGGTGGACTTGTAGTTGAGCAGGATCTTGCTGATGCCCTAAATAGTGGAAAGCTTGCAGGTGCAGCTCTTGATGTGGTAAGCACAGAGCCTATGGCTAAGGATAATCCTCTGCTTAATGCCAGAAATGTAATAATAACACCACATATTGCATGGGCATCAAAGGAAGCCAGAACAAGACTTGTTGGAATTGCAGTAGATAACTTAACAGCATTTTTGAATGGTACGCCACAGAATGTTGTAAATTAGGAGATACGATATGGGAAGTAATCAGGGATATAGTGTAAATGACTTGGTAAGAGATGAATTATACAAAAATATGGATGCCGAATATGGAAGATTCTCTGCGTCGCTAAATCCTAATTGTGGCAATATTATTGGTGTAAGAATCCCAATATTAAGAAAAATGGCAAAAGAAATTGCTTCTGTTAACTGGAAGGAATATCTTGATAATGCCGTTGATGATACATTTGAGGAAATAATGCTTCAGGCACTTGTGCTTGGTTATGCAAAGGGCAGAATAGAAGACATTTTATTTTATACCGAAGAATTTATTCCCAAAATTGATAACTGGTCAGTCTGTGACACCTTCTGCAGTACTTTTAAGATTGCAAGGAAATATCAGAAAGAGGTGTGGGATTTTCTTATTAAATTTATGCAGACATCAAAGATACCGGGTGAATTCAGACTTAGGTTTGTTACGATTATGATGATGGACCATTTCCTAAATGATGAGTACATTGATAAGGTTTTGTATGCATATAACACCATGAAGGATGACGGATATTATTTTAAAATGGGTATGGCATGGGCACTTGCAACTGCATATGTTAAATATCCTGACAAAACTATGGAGTTATTAAAGAATAATACCTTTGATGATTTTACATTTAACAAGGCTATTTCAAAGATGCAGGAATCCTTTAGAATTTCCGATAAGGATAAGAAAATGCTTAAAGCAATGAGAAGAAACAAAGAGGACTCTGCAAAACAAGATAAATAGTATTAAGATAATAAAAATATGTTCCATATAAGGAATAAACCGCCATATCATGAGCAAAATAAATATGGGAGGTTATTTCTGATGTGGAACATTTTTTTATTTGGTCTGACAAATAACTGGTGGTTATATGCAACCTTCGTAGCTTGTGCAGGTTCTATTATATGTGTATGGTTATATTCAAAAAGACAGACACAAAAAGCCGTACCGGTAAAATGTGAAAATACCGAGGCTTGCGAAACTAAAAAGCTTGCCGGAATAGTATCAGGTCTTGGAGGCGTTGATAATATATATGAATTGGATAACTGCGCAACAAGACTCAGAGTGGTTGTAAATGACAGCAGACTTGTAGACAGGGATATTCTGAGGAAGACAGGTGCTAGAGGAATACTTGGCAAAAACAGGGGAATCCAGATAATTTACGGACTAAATGCAGAAAGGATAAATATCCAATTAAAAAAATACGTGGACAAACTTAAGGAAGCGGATAATGATTCTGCAGAAGAAATATTAGTTAGCGATGAACAAATTATTGAAAGGATTTATGCGCCTGTTGAAGGGGACATTGTGTATCTGGCTGATATACACGGTTATGAAGCTAATGGAAATGAAAATCGAGACGGAATTGCTATTTTCCCCAAAAGAGGAGAAATCAGGGCGCCGTTTGATGGCGAAATTAGATCTTCGAGCCAGGCAGGAAGCAAACTAGTAATCAAATCCTCAAAAGGAATAACAATATTAATTAGTATTGGTAGAGACCTTTCCGGTCTTGGCGGTGAAGGAATCAAATTGTATGTGTCAGAAGGCAGCCATGTAAGAAAGGGCAGCCTCCTGGCGGAATTTGATATGGACCTTATAACAGGCAGAGGATTTGAAACGACTATCTATGTCATATTTGCACCATTAAAAGAGGGCTATGGCTATCAGGCATATATAAGGGAAAATGTTAACTATGAGCATATTGCGATGGTGGTTTTTGAGGAGTAAGTTCAATGTTTTTGTGACAAATAATGGATAATATTATATAGTATTTGTGTAAATGGAGACATATCAACATGATAGTGTTCAAGAGATTAACTAATATACAATAGAGAAAGGTTATTAGTATATGAATCAGACAAATAATAAACCGGTATCCGAGGAAGTAAAGGAAGCATTATTAAAGCTAACACAGGACAATATATACATGCAGAATCTTCAAATAGAAATAATGGATATGAAGCTAGGCTATGTTAAGGGAAAGATGATGGTAACAAATGAGATTATGAATCCATATGGTTCGATTCATGGTGGCTGCTTATATTCACTGGCAGATATCGTAACAGGTCTTGCTGCCTGCACTTATGGTGTGTTTTCTTCAACAATTGATGGCTCGATGGAATATATTATTCCGGCTATGAATACAGATTATATAATCTGTGAATCAGTTGAGATACGTCAGGGCAAGCATGTATCCTTATATGAAGCAAATATTTATGATGATAAAGGTCAATTAGTCGATAAAGCCAGATTCTCGTTTTATATGATGAATCGTTCTATTGTATAAAGATAATTGCCAGTAAGATTACCTATAGGTAATCTTACTGATAACATCAGCAAGGATATCAATAACTTCATTTGCATTTGAATCCTTATATTTCATAAATGTATAAACACTTCCCTGTATAAAGAGGGAGATAATAACATTTTCTCTTAAATCATTTACCAACTCTGGATGAGATTCAAAGATAATATCTTTAATTTTCTTCTCAAGCTTATTTGTTAGTACCCCATAGCTTCTATCATCATCCGGAAATAATATTTTGAACAGATTACCCTGACTAAGTGCCGCATGGCATAGCTGGCGTGTTGCCTCAGCAGAGTTTGTGATAAAGAAGTCAGGATTAGGTATATCTGAAACAAGCGAGGATACGGCATCGTCCTCTAAATATTCTGATAAATCATATATATCCTTGAAATGCAGATAGAAGGTTTGTTTGCTAATATTTGCTTTCTCTGAGAGCTCTTTAACAGTAATTTTCTCAATAGGCTTTGTTGCTCTAAGCTCAATAAAGGAACTAAAAATGCTATTTCTTGTTTTCTGTACTCTTAAATCCATATCACGGTATCCCTTTCAATATACTTGTATTTCATCATTAATAAGTGATTTCTTTACAATATTATACTATCGTCAAATAATTTACTAAAGTAAAATATCATAAATAGCAAATATTATACTTGTCTTATATAATAAATAAATAATTTACTATAGTCAATAAATATAATAGACATTTGACGATGTGAATGATGAGTATTTTACCAAGGAGAAGTAGTATGGATTTATATGAGTTTTATTCAGGAAGATGCTTTGACGCGTATAAAGAGCTCGGAGCACATGTTGTAAAGCAGGAAAAGGGTAAGAAAAAGGAGATATTAGGTACGTCATTTGTTACATTTGCACCTAATGCCCTTGGGGTAAATATTACAGGTGAGTTCAATAATTGGAGCGAAACTGTTATGGAAAGATGTCATGATGGCAGTTTTTTTAAATGCTTTATTCCTAATGCAAGACCGGGCATGATGTATAAATATAAGATATATACAAGAGATGGCGAATGTGTCTGTCACTGCGATCCATATGGTTTTGGAATGGAGCTTAGACCGGGGTTTGCATCGATTGTTAGGGACCTAGATGAGTACACTTTTACAGATGATGAGTGGATGAAAAACAGAAGTGAATGCAAGGGAAGCCCTCTTAATATATATGAGATGCATCTTGGCTCATGGAGATGTAAGCCGGTGGTAAATGATGAGGGGGGCGTTATGACACCGGAGGAGATTATCGCTGCTGACAAGGTTTCAAAGACCTGGTACACATATACTGAGCTTGCTCCTCAGCTTGTGGATTATTTAAAGGAGCAGGGCTACAACTATGTTGAGTTCATGCCTCTTTCAGAGCATCCAAGCGACCAGTCGTGGGGATATCAGAATACAGGCTTTTTTAGTCCGACATCCAGATATGGTACAGCTTCCGAATTGAAAGAAATGATTGATATTCTTCATAAAAATGATATTGGTGTGATTATGGATTTCGTTCCTGTTCATTTTGCATTAGATGGGTATGGCCTTTCATGCTACGATGGCACCAAATTATATGAGCATCCGACAGATGATGTTGGTTATAGTGAGTGGGGAAGCAAGAACTTTATTCATTCAAAGGGTGAGGTCCAAAGCTTTTTGCAAAGTGCGGCAAATTATTGGCTTAGTGAATTCCATTTTGACGGACTTAGAATGGATGCAATAAGCCGAATAATCTACTGGCTTGGAGATGAAAGCCGTGGTGTAAATGAGAAAGCTGTTGATTTTATAAAAGGGATGAATCAGGGACTAAAGGACAGGCACCCTACCTGCATACTATGTGCGGAGGATTCTACTGATTATGCAGGAATAACAAAGGAAACAAAATATAATGGACTTGGATTTGATTACAAATGGGATATGGGTTGGATGAATGATACCCTGAATTTCTTCAGGACATTGCCATTTTGCAGACCGGATCAATATCATAAGCTGACATTTTCAATGATGTATTACTATAATGAGAGATATCTGCTGCCACTTTCGCACGATGAGGTAGTGCATGGCAAGGCTACAATAATTCAGAAAATGGCAGGCGATTATGAGGAGAAATTTCCGAATGTTAAGGCACTATATGCATACATGTATGCTCATCCAGGGAAGAAGCTAAACTTCATGGGAAATGAAATTGCCCAGTTTAGAGAATGGGATGAAAGAAGGGGACAGGATTTTGATATATTAAAATATCCAAACCATGATGCATTTAACAGGTATATTAAGGATTTGAACAGAATATATCGGGAAGAACCATCTCTTTCTGCCTGGGATGATGACCCAAATGGCTTTAACTGGATACTTTGTGGTAAAGAGCAGGATGTAGTATATATTTTCCAAAGAGTTGTAAAGGATAATAAGATTATTGTAGTACTTAATCTTTCGGGAATGAATTATAAGGATTATCATTTCAAATACGGCAGTGGAAGTGTAATGGAAATACTTATCAATTCTGACTGGAATAAATATGGTGGAAATACAAAAGACGATTTTACAAGAATTATTGGCTGTGGTGGTGACTTTGGCTTTGACTTACCGGCTCTTTCAGCTATGTATCTAAGACCGGTAGAATAAAAATATAGTTGTTTTGTTTAGATTCAGATAGTAAAATATTTTGCAGAGACAAAATATCCCATATATTATGCTATGTATGGATATAAAACTACAATTAGGGAGTATAAATTCAAACTATGATATTAGACGTAAGCAATCTAAGTCACGGCTTTGGTGACAGGGCTATTTTTGATAATGTATCGTTTCGACTGCTTAAGGGCGAGCATATAGGACTTGTTGGTGCAAATGGAGAAGGCAAGTCAACATTTATGAATATAGTAACAGGAAGTCTTAAGCCTGACGAGGGAAAAGTTACCTGGGCAAAAAATGTTAAGGCAGGTTATCTTGACCAGCATACTAAGCTTGAGCAGGGTATGACTATAGGAAGTGTGCTAAGAGACGCATTTGCAGGCCTTTTTGAGATGGAAGCAAGGATAAATGAGATATGCGATATGCTTGGAGAGGTAACTGATGACGAGGAGATGAATGCACTTCTTGAGGAAATGGGTCTTCTCCAGGACCTTCTTGACAGTCATGACTTCTATATAATTGATTCGAAGGTTGAAGAGGTTGCAAGAGCCTTTGATCTTCTTTCACTTGGACTTGATAAGGATGTTACCGATTTGTCCGGTGGACAGAGAACTAAGGTGCTGCTTGCCAAGCTTCTCCTTGAGAAGCCGGAGATTCTTCTTCTTGATGAGCCGACTAACTATCTTGATGCTAATCATATAGAGTGGCTTAAGAGGTATCTTATTGATTATGAGAATGCATTTATTCTAATTTCACATGATATTCCGTTTCTGAATTCAGTAGTTAACATTATATACCATATGGAGAATTGTCATCTAAGCAGATATGTTGGCGACTATGACAAATTTCTTGAGGTATATGAGGTTAAGAAATCTCAGCTGGAGGCTGCCTATAGAAAGCAGCAGCAGGAGATAAGCGAGCTTAAGGATTTTGTGGCGAGAAATAAGGCAAGAGTTGCAACAAGAAATATGGCTATGTCAAGGCAGAAGAAGTTGGATAAGATGGATATCATCGAGCTTGACAGAGAAAAGCCAAAGCCGGAATTCAATTTCAAGGAAGCCAGAACCTCCGGCAAGATAATATTTGAAACAAATGACCTTGTAATAGGATATGATAAAAACAAACCGCTATCTAAGCCTATGAATCTTCGCATGGAACGTGGAGATAAAATAGCCATAACCGGTACAAATGGTATAGGTAAGACAACATTTCTTAAGAGCGTGCTTGGATTAATTCCTGCACTTTCAGGTAATGCACATCTTGGAGATTACCTTCATAAGGGATATTTTGAACAGGAAGTGCGTATGGGTGATAATACATGCCTGCAGGAAATCTGGGAAGAATTTCCGGGCTTTACACAGTATGAGGTTAGAAGCGCACTTGCAAAATGTGGTCTCACAACCAAGCATATAGAGAGTAAGGTTAAGGTCTTATCGGGAGGAGAACAGGCTAAGGTAAGATTATGCAAGCTTATTAATACAGAGACAAATGTACTTTTGCTTGACGAGCCTACAAATCATCTTGATGTCGATGCTAAGGAAGAATTAAAACGCGCTCTTAAAGAATATAAGGGCTCAATACTTCTTGTATGTCATGAACCGGAATTTTATGAAGACCTTGTTTCAGATGTTTGGAACCTTGAGCAATTTTCACTTCTTAGCTAGAGAGCATTTGCTATTATGAAAACCGGGGAGTAATTAAAATGACAGAAGATAATAACAACAAAAGATTTATTAGCTGGTTTTGGCGAATACTGTTTTATATATTATCTTTATTGTTGCTGGCACTTGGAATTATACTTAATACAAAGGCCGGTCTTGGAGTTTCACCTATAGTGTCAGTTGCATATTCAACATCAAATATAATGGAGTGGGATTTTGCAAATACAACACTTGGCCTCTATATTATATTTGTAATAATTGAATTTATACTAAGAGGAAGAAAATCAAAATGGTATGACATATTACAGATTCCGCTTAGTATGGTATTTACAAGGTTTATTCATTTGTTTGATAAATATATAAACTTTGAATTTGCGGCAATGTGGCAGAGAATAACAGTGCTTATAATTGCCATCATCCTTACGGGAATAGGGGCAGCAGGCTCTGTAAACGTAAAGCTTGTACCAAATCCAGGTGATGGAATAGTAGCTGCAATTGCAGAAAAGATACATAAATCTATGGGTTTTACAAAGAATATATTTGATTTGCTATGCATATCAACATCATTTATTATAGGCCTTGTAACTGATCATTTCCTTATAGGTATTGGAATAGGTACAATCCTTGCTGTTATAGGTGTAGGAAGAGTAGTTGCATTATTTAATTATTTTTTCAGGTGGTTTTGTGAAGTACATAATGCTTAGCATTAATGTACATAAGGCCCATATAATAGGCTCTGTTATCGTTACTCCAAGATACCCAAGCTTTGGTGCAAGGAACATAACAGCAAGTATTTTGCCGACCATCTCCATTGAACTTGAGAGTATAGGGACAATCTTTCTTCCCATACCCTGCATGGCACATCTTAGAACAAACAAAGGTCCAAGAACGTAGAAGCAGGTTACACTAATTCGTATATAACGTACAGCAGGAGCTATTACAGCTGTACTTCCTGTTCCTGATACCAGACGAATAAGAGGCGGACTAAAGAGCCAGCCGAGAATAATAAGTGCGGTAGTTATTATTGCATTTAGGAGAATTGCATCACGTATTCCCTGCTTAACACGGTCGATTTTCTTGGCACCCATATTCTGGCTTACGAAGGTTGTAACGGCATTACCTACTGTATATAGAATAACACACAGTATATCAAATACCTTCCTTGCAGAGGTGTGTGCCGTTATGATATTAGTTCCAAGCTTGTTGATTGCACTTTGGAGAGTTATTGTTCCGATATTAACAATACAACTCATAAATCCCATTGCAAGTGCTGACTGAATAAGGTCTTTAAGATCTGCTCTATTAACAAGAAGCTCATTACGGCCAGGTACCAGATGCCTGCACTTTAACAGGATATATGCTATACAAAGGATTCCTGAAACTGCCTGGGATATTATTGTTGCAAGAGCGGCACCGCCAACACCCATATCAAATACACGAATAAACAGCAAATCAAGTCCAATATTAAGACATACTGCTATGCCAAGAAATATTAGCGGTGTTACTGAATCCCCTACTGCACGAAGAAGATTAGCACTAAAATTATAAATAGCAGTAAAAATCAGACCGCCTATAATAATTCTTGCATAAGAATATGACATATCTATAATTGTTATTGGTGTACCAAGCAAGTCGAGTATTTTATATATGAATACCAAACCGCCTACTGTTAACAAGGTTGCAGCAAAGAGAGTAAGAAGCAGTGATGTGCCAATGCATTTTCTCATGCTCTTATTATCCTTAGCACCGTAATATCTCGCGATAGGAATTGCAAGTCCAAGTGTAGCACTGTTTAGAAAACCAATTAACATATTGGATACAACATTTGTAGCACCTACTGCTGCAAGGGCATCCGGACTTACATAATTACCTACTATTGCTGAATCAGCAAAGCTATATAGCTGCTGTGCCATCTGACCAAGGATCATAGGAAGCGCAAACATAAATATAACTTTAAACGGATTGCCTTTAGTTAAGTCCTTCATTTACAGTACCCCCTTCAAAAAATGTGTATGAATAATTTACATCAAATAAATTAAATGTCAATGGTGTGTATTAAATTTTGTTAAAAGTGTTTTATTTTTGCGTTTCTAATGGTATCTTATGTATAGTAAAAAATACTTATTGATAAACAGGCAGGAAATATGAATAGCAGAGAAAGAGAACGTGAAAGAAAAAGAAAGCTTAGAAGAAGAAAAATGATTGTTAAAAGAAACCGGATGACACTGATATTTTTTTCATCATATATTCTTCTTCTTATATTAATTGGAATAGGTATGTTTGCGACTAGCAATTCACATACAAAGAAGAGTGTTTCCATATATAAAGAAAATACCGGAAACAAAACGGATAAGAAGAATGAAGCTTCAAAGGATAAAGAGGATAACAGCTTAGTAAATGAAAATACAGAAGCTATTAATAAGCCGGAACCAAATGCATATGGAATTGAACTTACGAAGAAGGTCGAAGTAAAGAATTTGCAGGACAAGCCGAAGGAAGCCTCCTTATATAATGGTGAGGATATAGCAGATAATGGCTGCACCTATGCAATTAAGGTAAATCGTCAGGAGAATATAGTAACTGTATATAGTCTTGACGATAAGGGATATTATACTGTTCCTGTAAGAAGTATGATTTGTTCTACTGCAAATGATGAGAATACACCTCCGGGCCTATATAACACATCAGACAGATACGACTGGGCATATCTTCTTGGTGATGTGTATGGGCAGTATGCTTATCAGATATATGGTGATATATTATTCCATTCAGTTCCTTATGAGACTGATGATAACAGTAAGCTTGAGACATGGGAATATAATAAGCTTGGAACACATGCATCGATGGGATGTGTAAGACTATGTGTTGCAGATGCGAAGTGGATATATGAGAATTGTGAATATGGCACATATGTCAATATATTCGACAGTGATTACTATGGTCCGATGGGTAAACCGGTTGCTCCTTATATTATTGAGGATGTAACAAAGTCCGGCTGGGATCCTACAGATATGACTGAGGGTAATCCATATATGACAAAGAGCCGTATATATGGTGCCGTAAGCAGGTCGATTGAGGTTGGTACTCCATTTGACGAAAGAGCCGGAGTTTTGGCATTTTCAAAGGATTTGGAGGATAAAACAGATGAGCTTGTAATATCCGGCACAGTAGATGAGAACGTGAGTGGCAGCTATAATATCACTTATTCGTTCTTTGATGGAATAAGTACTGTTAAAGAGGAAATAGTAATTACTGTAGTTGATGGCGAGCCACCTGTAATCTGTGATGCTCCGGAAGAAATATATATTAATGCTTCCGGTTATAATAATGATACGGAAAGCCTTGCTAAGCTTATTGCGTCTTATATATCTGCATATGATGGCAGCAGATTAATAGAAGAAATAGCTGTTACCGGGGCAGAAGGTGAAGCTAAGGAATTACCATATATGCAGATAGATATGACTGCGCTTTGCGATGTAAATGATGGAACAACAGGAACTTATCCGGTATATTGCAAGGCAATTGATATAAATGGAAATGAATCTGACTCAATTGAGATTAGAATTATTATTAATTAGCATTATTATTTCTTATGAATATTAGATGTATGAGGAGGTGCTGTATTTGGCAGATAATAATAAAATATATGATATTGATGATGGAACCTGCAAAGAGCGTATTATTATATTTGCGGCAGCACTTGATGGATATACAAGAAATGGACAGGAGTACTCAGATAGAGATAGTGTAGACAAATCACTTGACGAGCTTACGGAGCTTTTAGATACGGCAGGAGCGGAAACTGTTGGCAGACTTGTTCAAAGCAGGGACAAAATTGCAAATGATTTGTACCTTGGAAGCGGCAAGGTTGCTGAGCTTAAGGAAATGATTATAGCACTTGATGCAACAGGCGTATGCTGTGATGATGAGCTATCGCCGGCACAGCTTATGAATCTCACTGACGAGCTTCAGATTAAGGTAATGGACAGAACAATGGTAATTCTTGATATATTTGCATCGCATGCGGGCAGCTATGAAGGAAAGCTGCAGGTTGAGCTTGCACAGCTGAAATTTCGTGCGACAAGGCTTGTAGGTATGAGAGAATCGTTATCAAGACTTGGTGGAGGAATTGGAACAAGAGGACCGGGTGAGAAAAAGCTTGAGATAGACAGACGTGTAATAAGAGACAGAATATCAAAATTAAAGGGTGAGCTTAGGGAGGTTGTCTTACAAAGACAGCAACAGAGAAAACAGAGGGAGAGAACGGCAATACCTGTAATAAGCATAGTTGGATATACAAATGCAGGTAAATCAACACTTCTTAATAAGATAACTGATGCGGGCGTTTTGTCGGAGGACAAATTGTTTGCAACGCTTGACCCTACAACGAGGGGATATAAGCTGCCGGGAGGCTCTAAGGTGCTTTTCACGGATACAGTTGGTTTCATAAGAAAACTGCCGCATCATCTTGTTGATGCCTTTCGTTCAACTCTTGAAGAGGCTAAGTACAGTGATATTATATTACATGTAGTTGATGCATCGGATGAAAATGCTGATGAAAATATGGCTACAGTATATGAGATACTTAGAAAGCTTAATATTGATGAGAATTCGGAAAAGACAATAATTACTGTTTTTAATAAGATAGATTTAGTCCGGGATAAAGATATCCTTGGCAGTATAAAGGACCTAAAGGCTGAGAGAACTCATTATATCTCAGCACAGACAGGTGAGGGCATTGAATCTTTGATTGAGGATATAGAGGATATTCTTCGAAACAGAAAGACATATATCAGACAGACCTTCCCATATAGCGAGGCTGGTAAGCCGGCACTTATCCATAAATATGGCGAGGTTATTACAGAAGAATATCTGGAGGAAGGTATTTTTGTAGAGGCATATGTTCCTAAGGATATTTTGGGGAGACTATGATGAATGCTTGACCTGATATTATGACTGTTTTATTATTTAAGCAATATTAAGATTGATATTTAATGATTATGTGATAAGTTAGAATAAGCAATACTAGAAATTAATAGCATATATACAGATTTGTATTATACGAGAAAAGAGGTTGTGCCATGGAGGATAATAGATTTGAAGAGGAAGTAGTAGTATCAGATTATAATGATTTTGGTGAACCGGTTGTTGTTAATATGCCTAAGAAGAAGAAAACCGGATTTGTTATAGGTGTTACTGTTGGGGCAATATTTGCTGTAGCAGCAATAGTAATTGTATTATTCTTTGTTTTTCGAAAGACGCCATATGAGGCGGTAACAGAGGCATTTAATAATTCGTATGGTGAATTGGAGGATAAGAGCTTTTCTCCGTATGAGGAGATTTTTGGATTATCAGATTTCTCTGATGAAGATTTGAATGTAGTTTTTGACGGTACTATTAATAGTATGTTTAAGGAAAAAAAGCTTTCGGGAATTACATTTAATATTGAGGCACAGGCTAAGAATTCGGATAATAGTACGGATATGAGCCTTCTTTCAGGCTTTACTAAGAATGATCAGACAATCAACGCGAATTTCTATAAAATAGGCGATATGTTATATCAGGAGATGCCGGAGATATATAATGCCGTTTTTTCATATGATATGACAGAATTATCAAATGATAGTATGGAATCAGTTGATTCTGAAGAAATGAAGGCAGTCAGGGAATTATATGATAAGTATATGATTCCTGCTGCAGAGCAGCTTAAGAATTCAGTTACATACGAGAAGCTTGATAAGGAAAAGATAACAAATGCTAACGGCGATACAATTAAATGTAAGAAGTATCTTGTTACTGTTCCTTCCGAGGCAGTAACTGAATATGTTGGGGCATTTGGCAACTTTATTTCTGAATACACAAAGACATATATGGAAGATTACATATATGATGAGCTTAATATTTCCAAGACACAGTTTGACGAGATTATGGGTAATATAAAGACATATTGGGAACTTGTTTTCCCAAGTGACTTTAAGCTTTATGTATATGTAGATCATAAGAAGCTTGCCCGTACAGAGTTTAACTACAAGTTTATTATGCTTGGAGCAAATGTATCTTTTGTAGTTGATTACATGGGTAAGGATTATGTAATGAGAGATGTAGACGGTACGGTAGCATTTTCATATAATGATAATAGTGTAGAGATTTCATTTGCAAACAAGCAGGAGCCTTCAGATAATAAGGTAACAGGGCAAACAGAGCTGATAATTTCAAGTAATAACTCTTCGTTATTTAGCTTTTCAGGCTCATCTGAATATGACAAATCAACCGGAGCTTATCAGCTGTCTTCAAAGATTAATACTGCAGATGAGAATAGCATGTGCTTTGATGTAGAAGCTACAATAAATAACATAAAAAAGGGTGAATCCTTTGATGTTGATGTAAAATCAGTAAGAGCTTATGATGGAAAGGACGAATATTTCTCATTTAGTGGTAAGGCAACCTGCAGTAACTTAAATAAGGAGCTAGCAAAGCCAAACCTTGACAATGTTGTTCCATATAATGAAGTTAATGAGAAGGGTGGCTTCTCACGATACATTAATAAAGAAGGTGTTGATAAGATATCTGAATCCTGGAGCGAATCCTTAATTGATAATTCAGAGGTGGAGCTTGCACGCCTAAATGATGAGATAGAATTGAATTCATCAAAGGAGAGTATGGAAAGCTCGTTGTATGAACAGGAAATGCAGAGTCAAAAGGCCAAAGGGGCTGAGGAAGAAAGCCAAATAATGAATGATTGTAAATCAGCTGAGGAAGCAGATACTAAATATGCTTCATTAGATTGTGTAGATGTCACAGATAATGATGCGGAGTCATCTGAAATAGAGATATATAGTTCAAAAGAGGATAGCATTACAAATCAGAGTGATAATAATGTATATCTCAAGCTTGATGGATATGAGATTGCAATTAATGAGCCGGAAGGCTTTGAAAGAGGATATGCACAAGAAGACGGAATATGTATCTTCAATGACGACTATAATATATATTATTATATATATACTGATTTTGATAAGAACGAATTCTGCAAGGACCTGCTTTCGGACTATGAAGAGATTAATAACTGTGTAGTTGATTCTCAGACAGAGGAGGTTATTAAACTGTCTGACGGAACCGAGATTTCGTGTATAGTAATGAAGATTGATTTTGATGGCTCTGAGATAACGGATATTTATTATTTGTTCCCATTAGGTGATGAGGATTATGTATTGTGCAATACAGAGATATGGGATGGTGATGCAGAGCTTATAGAAATTGCGGATATGTTTGTTAATACTAGTATAATAGAAGTAAGATAGCTTGGGAGACAATTATGAAAGTTGTAAATGTTAAGGGCGTAGCTATTGGAGAGGGCATGACAAAGATATGTGTACCGATAGTTGCAGCAACAGACTATGATATAGATTATCAGCTTAGAATCATTAGCAAATCAAAGACAGATATGGTTGAATTCAGAGCAGATATATATGATGGATGCTTTGATGAGGAGGCTCTTCTTAGTACTCTTAAGAAGATACATGACAGACTTGAGAAATACCCTATTATTTTTACCTTTAGAACAAAGAGTGAGGGGGGTAACAGAGAAGCTTCGCTTGGTATGTATGAGAATTTGTTGATGAGTGCCATTAATAGCGGATACATAGATATTGTTGATATTGAATATTTTCAAGGACCTGATGTTGTATCCAGACTTACCACTATGGCTCATGATAAGGGAGTATATGTCATTTCTTCTAATCATGATTTTAAATCAACTATTCCTATGGAGCAGATAGTTGCAAGATTTAAGGAAATGATTGCGACAGGTGCAGACATAGCTAAGATTGCAATGATGCCGGAAAATGGTGCGCAGGTTGTCGATATGATGCAGGCAGCAAAGGAGCTTCAGGAGTCAGGTAATGAAACTCCTCTCATAGTTATTTCAATGGGACAACTTGGTACGGAGACTAGAACTACAGGTGAAATGTATGGCAACAGTGTCTCATTTGCAACAGCAGGTATACCATCTGCACCGGGACAGATAGATGTGGAGGCATTAAGAAGCCAGCTTGAGATGATACATCATATTATTGTTGGATATTAGTGTACATAGATTCGGTAATATTATAATTATGTAATGGAAAGGAACTGATTAATGCAGTGTAACAAATTGCGCATTGTAGTAAGACAGTTCCTTCACCATATATATGGATATTTTTTGATTTGGAGAATGTGAATTGAAGGAATATATTAATAAAGCACTAAAAGAATACAATACACTTGGTAAATATCCCTGGCATATGCCGGGCCATAAAAGACAGAACTATTTAGATGGCTTAGAAGCTGATAGCTTGTGGGAGGGTATCTTTAAGCTCGATTACACAGAGGCGAGAGATTTAGATGATATGCACAAACCAAAGCAATTTATAAAGGATAGCCTTTTTGATATTTCCGACGTATATGGAACATATAAATCATATATGCTTGTAAATGGTTCCACATCAGGTATTTTGTCGGCTATATTTGCAGTGACTAAACCGGGTGATAATGTATTAGTTGCACGTAACTGCCATAAATCGGTATATAATGCAGTAGAGCTTAGAGGCCTTAATGCTTCATATATTACACCTTCATATATTGAAGGAACAGATATCCTTGATGCAATTGATGCAGATAAGATATATATGATGCTAAATGATAAGAAGACGGAGGGCAAGAAAATAGCCGCAGTTGTTATTACTTCACCTACATATGAGGGAATAATATCAGATATTGAGCAAATTGCAGCTATTGTCCATGAATATGGAAGTATACTTATTGTTGATGAGGCACAGGGAGCACATTTTGAATATACATCACAATATACAAGTGCTATGAGACTTGGAGCAGATATTGTAATTGAAAGTCTTCATAAGACGATGCCTTCACTTACTCAGACTTCTCTTCTTCATTTGACAAACAGCAAATTAGAAAAACGCGTTGAAAAGTATATGAGTATATTCCAGACCTCATCGCCATCATATATATTTATGCAAAGTATGGAGAAGGCGATATATTATGGTGAATGTAACCGGAAACAATTTGACTTGTATATGGATTTTTTGGATACATTCCGAAAACGCTTAGATAGCCTGAAGCATATCATATTACTTAAGCCTTCAACTGACTTTGATAAGGGAAAGCTTGTACTTACAATAAAAAAAGATACATATATTACGATTGATGGAAGGGTGCTTCCATTTACGGGAGCCTTACTTGAAGAAATATTGGCAGATTGTTATGGACAGGTTGCAGAGATGGCTTCTCTAAATTATACTATACTTATGACTTCAGTTTTTGACAAAGAGAAAGCATATAATAATCTGTATTACGCACTTTGTGATATTGATAGTAAGCTATTTATTAAGGAGTCTGATGAATGCAGCGGTTATGGTAATTCTTTTCATGTGCCATGTGCTGTTATCAGGCCTGATATTGCACTTGATATGGATAAGGAACAAATACCACTTTGTAATGCACTAGATCAAGTTGCTTCAGAATATGTATATGCATACCCTCCGGGCATACCGGTATTAGTTCCCGGAGAAAGGATAGATAGACAGACAATTAATAGTATTCATAAGATGGTATATGGGGGACTCAATGTTGAAGGCATCATAATAAATGATGAGCGTGAAGTGTATATTGATGTAATAAAAGAGAAGGAGATTACTTATGGAAAAGAATGAAAAAAGAAATGCAATAGCATTGCTTCCGATTTTGGTATTCGTTGTTTCCTATTTGGGACTTGGAATACTATTTGAATATGGATTAAAAATCGAAATGGGATTCTACAATATTCCGGTTGTAGTTATATTTCTTGTTGCACTTCTTGTTGCATGCTTGCAGAACAGGAAGCTTAAGCTAGAAAAGAAACTTGAGATTATGGGACAGGGAATAAGCGACCCTAATATTATTACTATGATTGTAATATTTATGCTTGCCGGTATATTTGTTGGAGTAGTTGGAAGATCCTCGGCTAACAGCGTGGCTTACTTTATTTTGTCACTTATCCCACCACAGTTTTCAGTAGTAGTATTATTTGTTGTAAGCTGTTTCGTTTCTCTTGCCATGGGAACCTCTGTTGGTACTATTACACTTATCGTTCCGATTGGAATTGCAGTATCTGATGCTTCCGGATTTTCGATGCCTCTATGCATCGCATCAGTTATGGGTGGTGCAATGTTTGGAGATAATCTTTCCTTTATTTCTGACACAACTATTGCTGCCTGTAATGGTCAGGGCTGTGCGATGAAGGATAAATTTAAGGAAAACAGCTTTATTGCCATACCTGCTGCTATAGTCAGCTTAGTAATTATCTTCTTATTATCAATTAGCAGCTATAATGGGGGATATGTTAAGGGAGAATATGATTTAATCCAGGTTATTCCATATCTTCTTGTACTTGTTTGTGGTATTGTAGGATTAAATGTATTTGTTGTATTATTGATTGGAATTGTAAGTGGTTCAATTATTATGCTGGCAACAGGCTCTATATATCCAACTGAACTACTTACAAATATGGGTAATGGCGCCGCCGGAATGTTTGAAACCAGTATGGTAGCTATTCTGGTTGCAGCTATATGTGCACTGATTAAGGAGCATGGAGGATTTGCCGCATTATTGCATTGGATAAAGTCAGTATTTAGGGGCGAAAAGGGCGGATTGCTAGGCATGGGTCTTTTGGTTGGACTTATGGATATTGCTACTGCAAATAATACTGTTGCAATTGTAATGGCTAATCCTATTGCAAAGGAGATGGCTAAGGATTATGGAATCAGTAATAAGAAGGCAGCTTCAATTCTTGATACTTTCTCCTGTATTTTCCAAGGCGTAATTCCTTATGGTGCACAGATGCTCGTAGCTATTGCGGCAGCATCGGAGCTTGGAAAGAGCGTGAGTGCATTTGAGATATTGCCACTACTGTTTTATCCATATATGTTGCTTGTAAGCTCTTTGATTTTCATATTTGTTATAAAGAAAAGAAAAAAGGCGTAGTTAAATTATTACTGATAATATGAGGAGAACTAATAAATGCAGGGAATATTTATCACAATGGAGGGACCGGACGGAGCCGGCAAATCAACGCAGATAGATATGCTTAAGGAATTTCTTGAAGAGAAGGGTTATGATGTGCTTATTACACGTGATCCCGGAGGCAATGAAATAAGCGAGGCAATACGTGGTGTTATTTTGAATAAAGAATATACAAAGATGGGACATATGACTGAACTCCTTTTATATGCAGCGGCGAGGGCACAGCTCGTAAAGGAGAATATTATGCCTGCGCTTATGTCCGGAAAAGCAGTTATTGCTGACAGATTTGTAGATTCATCTGCTGTATATCAGGGAATTGGAAGAGGCCTTGGAGTCGATACGGTATATAAGGTAAATGAATTTGCTCTTCAGGGTATTATGCCTGATATGACGTTCCTTATGGATCTTGATGCGAAGGTAGGAATTGCAAGAAAGAAGAATCAGGCAGAGCTTGACAGGATGGAGAGTGAGACACTTGAATTCCATGAAAAGGTTGTTGAAGGATACAGATTGCTTGCAGAGCAGAATAAGGATAGAATTGTAAAAATAGATGCTTCTTTGCCTATTTTAGATATTCATGATATAATAATCAAACATGTAAAAGAGAAGCTATAAATATTTGTTGCTTGATATTATAAGCTTGTTAAGATTGGGGTGATAATCATGATGGATTTTTCAGAAATTATTGGACATGAGGATATTATAAGACATTTCAAGAGTAGTATTGAGATGGGTAAGATATCGCAGGGATATATTATTAATGGTGAAAGAGGAAGCGGTAAGAAAACTCTTACAAGAGCTATTATTAAGACACTTCAGTGCGAAGAGGGCGGAACCGAGCCTTGTAACGGATGTAAATCATGTCTTCAATGTGAAACCGGAAATCAGCCGGATATTAACTGGATTACTCATGATAAGCCAAATGTTATTTCAGTTGAAGAAGTCAGAGATCAGATTAATAAGGATATAGATATTAAGCCATATAGCAGCAGATATAAGATATATGTGGTTGATGATGCACAGCTGCTTAATGTTCAGGCTCAGAATGCTCTGCTAAAGACAATTGAGGAACCACCTGAATATGCAATTTTCTTTTTATTGACTAACAATATTTCTAAGCTTTTACCTACAATCATATCAAGATGTATTACACTAAGCATTAAGCCTGTAAGGGAAAGGGATGTACTTGATTATCTTGTTAATGAGTTAAAGCTTGATAATGAGAAGGCTAACTTTTGCATGGAATTTGCCCAGGGTAACCTTGGAAAAGCAATAAGACTTGCCAAGAGTGAGGAATATGGTGAAATTAAGCATGATGTAGTGATACTCATGAGGAAGATGGAGAGTCTTTCTGTTGATGATATTATATATACTATAAAGAATATGAACCATTATAAGCTTAAGATTAGTGACTATATTGATATGATGATGATGTGGTATAGAGATATTCTTATGCTAAAGGTTACTAATAATCCCGGCAAGCTAATGTTTAAGGAGTATTATTCTGATATTAAGAAGCAGTCAGTTCATATTTCCTATGAGGGAATAGAGAATGTGACTAAGGCTATGGATAAAGCAAAGCAAAGACTTGAAGCAAATGTTAATTTTGATATTGTCTTGGAATTAATGCTGCTTACTATGAAGGAGAACAGATAATGAAGGAAATAATAGGTGTAAGGTTTAGACCTAATGGTAAAATATATTTTTTTGATCCGGTAGATTTTGAAATTGAGGTTGGACAGTATGTTATCGTCGAAACAGCAAGAGGCGTAGAATATGGTAAGGTTGTAATCGGAAGAAGAAATGTTGAGGAAACAAAGATTATAGCATCTCTTAAACCGATTATGAGAATTGCAACAGAAGAGGATAGCAAGAAATACGAAGAGAATAAGAAGAAGAGCAAGAAAGCATTTGATATCTGTCTTGAGAAGATTGCAAAGCATAAGCTTGATATGAAGCTTATTGAGGCTGAGTATACATTTGACAATAATAAGGTATTATTCTATTTCACGGCAGATGGAAGAATTGATTTCCGTGAGCTTGTGAAGGATTTAGCATCAGTATTTAAGACAAGAATAGAGCTTAGACAGATTGGCGTAAGAGATGAGACCAAGATGGTAGGCGGAATAGGTATATGCGGTAGAGAGCTTTGCTGTAATAAACATTTGTCAGAGTTTGTTCCTGTATCAATAAAGATGGCGAAGGAGCAGAATCTTTCACTTAACCCAACAAAGATATCAGGAGTGTGCGGAAGACTTATGTGTTGTCTGAAGCATGAGCAGGATACCTATGAGTATTTAAATGAGAAGCTTCCTAATGTTGGTGATTTTGTAAAGACTACAGATGGCAACAAGGGTGAGGTTTTATCGGTTAATGTACTGCGTCAGAAGGTTAGAATTATTGTAACTGACAAGGATGACAATAAAGAGGTTATGGAATATCCTGTGTCGGAGCTTAGATTTAAGCCAAGAAAGAGAAGAAATTCAGAACGTATCAGTGACGAAGAGTATAAAGCTCTCGAGGCTCTTGAAGATAAGGGAGGACAGTCACGATTCGATGATTAAGCTTAAGCCAAATGAGAGAATTGATGATTTGCAGTGCAAAGGCTATAGGATTATACAGAATAAGGAAATGTTCTGTTTTGGAATGGATGCCGTGCTTCTTGCAAATTTTGTAAAACAAAGGCCCGGAAACGAATGTATTGATCTTGGTACGGGTACAGGAATAATTCCTATACTTATGGCGGCAAAGGAGTGTGGCGGAGAGCCGCATTTTGTCGGTCTTGAGATACAGGAAGCATGTGCTGACATGGCTAATAGAAGTGTCGAATTGAATGAGCTTATTGGTAAGGTAAGGATAGACCATGGAGATATAAAGGAGGTCGCTTGTAATTACAAGAAGGCCTCCTTTGATATAGTTACATCAAATCCTCCTTATATAAGTGGCAATCACGGACTTCATAATCCTAATGAACCAAAGAATATTGCACGTCATGAAATTCTGGTTACACTTTCTGATGTGGTTTCTGCGGCTGCATATTTACTAAAGCCGGGAGGAAGCTTTTATATGATACATAAGCCTTTCAGGCTTGCGGAGATATTTGACTGTTTTATGAAAAACGGCCTAGAGCCTAAGCGTATGCAGTTAATACATCCATATATTGACAAAGAACCTAATATGGTAATTGTTGAGGGAGTAAAGGGCGGTAACAAAATGATTAAGATAGAGCCGCCATTAATAGTATATAAAGAACCGGGAGTTTATACGGAGGACCTGCTTTTGCGATATGGCAACAACGTATAAGTATTAATATATTTTAGCAGAGGAAAGAGCGATGAGCGGAATATTATATCTGGTAGCAACACCAATTGGAAATCTTGAGGATATGACATATCGTGCTGTGCGTATTTTGTCGGAGGTTGATTTAATCGCTGCAGAGGATACAAGAAACAGTATTAAGCTGTTAAATCATTTTAATATAAAAACACCTATGACAAGCTATCATGAGTTTAATAAATATGATAAAGCAGATATTCTTGTTGAAAAGCTGCTTAGTGGGCAGAATATCGCAGTCATTACTGATGCAGGAACACCCGGTATATCTGACCCGGGAGAGGTGCTTGTGCATAAGTGCCATGATGCGGGAATAACGGTTACTTCGGTTCCGGGTGCCTGTGCAGCCATATCAGCACTTATCACTTCAGGTCTTCCTACAAGAAGATATGCTTTCGAGGCATTTCTTCCGTCAGATAAGAAGGAAAGACTTCAGGTGCTGGAAGATTTGAAGAAAGAAACGAGAACTATAATAATTTATGAAGCACCACACAGATTAAAGAAAACACTTATTCTTTTATATGAGTCTCTTGGAGATAGGAAAATAACACTTACAAAAGAGCTTACAAAGAAGCACGAAACAATATTTAGAACAACATTTGCAGAGGCGTTATCATATTATGAAGAAAACGAGCCACGCGGAGAATATGTTATAACCATAGAAGGACTCGACTATTCATCCGTTTTGGCAGAGAAACGTGCGCAGTTTGAAGAGATGACAATAGCTGAGCATGTAGATATGTATATAAACCAGGGCATGACAAAAAAAGACGCCATTAAACAGGCCGCCGTAGACAGAGGAGTCCCTAAGCGGGAGGTATATAATGCGGTGAATTAATTTATATATACCCTTGGTACTCTGGCTGATATGTTGCAGACGATAACATCCACATTAGTATCTAGCAAATCAGCCATCCATTCAATAGATACGCCTTCACCAAGAAGCGTAACTATATCATTTCTTTCTACACCCGGGATATCTGTTACATCAACCATACACTGGTCCATACAGACCTTTCCTATTATTGGAGCTTCCATGCCCCTTATTATAACCTTTCCTTTATTAGACAGATAGCGGCTGTATCCGTCTGCAAAACCGATTGGAAGTGTTGCAACCTTTGTAGGCCTTGTTGCAACAAAGGTTCCGCCATAGCCTACCTCGGAGCCTGCAGGAATCTCCTTAACCATTGCAACATAGGTATACCAGCTGAGTATTTCACTAAGTCCGGAATTAGCCCAGTCATATTCGTCAGATGGCGTAAGACCATACATAATATCACCGCAGCGTACCGCGTCAAGCTGCGCATGAGGCATCATAAGAATGGCAGGACTGTTGGCTACATGATGCTTAGGAAATGTTATTCCGGCATTTTCAAGACGTGATACCATATCAAGATATAATGCTAACTGTTTGTCGGCATTTACATGGTCTGCTTCATCAGCCTTTGCAAAATGAGTAAAAATACCTGTAAGCTTTATATTGTCAAGCTTTGATATCTCAACTATTTCATTTACGGCATCTTCTGTTACAGGAAAACCAATTCTATTCATTCCTGTATTAATCTTTATCTGAATATTTTGAACCTTGCCGGCCTTCTTAGCTGCATCTGAGATACATGTTGCACCACTAAGAGAAAATACAGTAAGGTCAAGGTCATATCTTAATGCCTCATCTAGCATATCCTCTCTTGTATCACCAAGTATTAATATCGGTTCGTTGCAGCCTGCCTCACGTAGCATTTTACCTTCTTCCCATATTGCAACGGCGTAGCTTGTAATACCGCACTCCTTAAGTGTAGGATAGAGACCATTAATACCGTGCCTGTAACCATCGCCCTTCATAACGGCAATAAGCTCAACACCCGGCTTCAATCTCTTTCGTATATTATCTATGTTACTCTTTAGCTTACCTAAATCAATTACGGCAGCAGTGCGGCCTTTTAATTCAAATTTATTCATTTCATGTCCTTTCGGTTTAAAGTAATACTTATATTTACATCAAGATATTATCACGTATATCAAATTAATACAATTTAAAATGTTGTCAATTTAACCCTAAATGCTTGTTGTAAAATGGGTTAAAAAGGGTTAAAATATAGTATATTAATATGGGTGGTGACATAAGTATGGATATAGAAAAAGAAATAAATGAGCTCCGCATTCAAATAGATTGTCTCCCAAAGGGATGTGTGACAAAAAAAACAATTAATAATAAAGTGTATAATTATCATCAGTGGACTGACGAATCAGGGAAAAGGCATTATGACAGTATTTCCATAGAAACGGCAGATATGATAAGTGAAGCCATAGAACAGAGGAAGAGACTAACAGGTATTATGAAGAGTCTATTAAAAAAGATTCCTAATATTGCATATAATACAGCCGGAAGAGATTTGGAGTTGAGTTCGAATGCCATATATTCTGATGATTTAAAGAATATGGCGGCCATGGCAGAAGGTCTGGAAAAGAGAGCCTGTTATGACATAATAGAAGATTACCTGTATGGCAACCAGACTGACAAGGTGTGTCTTGTATATGGACTTAGAAGGACAGGCAAGACTACATTGATTCGTCAGCTTATATTAAATATGGATGAGGAAGTATTTAATAAAACCATATATATTAAGGCAACCAGAAATGACACAATTGCGTCTATTAATAAAGATTTAAAGACGATTAGGAATGAAGGCTTCAAATATATTTTTATAGATGAAGCAACCTTGATAAGTGATTTTATTGATTCGTCATCATTATTTTCTGATGTTTATGCAGCAACCGGTATGAAGATAGTATTATCAGGAACAGACTCGTTAGGGTTCTATTTCGCTTCTAGTTGTGAATTGTATGATAGGGCTATTATGGTTCATACGACATTTATCCCATATAGTGAACATGCGAGATTGTTGAAGATAAAAAGTGTTGATGAATATATTAGATATGGTGGCACATTAAAGGCCGGGGAATTAGGTTTTGAGGATTCCGAAGTGAATTCAGCAGATGCGTCTTTCCGAGATGATGAAAGTACAAGACGATATATAGATACGGCAATATGTAAGAATATTCAGCATTCACTAAGCTGCTTTGAAGATGGTGGTCATTTTCGTCATTTGAAAAGACTTTATGAGGCAAATGAGCTTACAAATGCAATCAATCGCATAATTCAGGACTTAAACCATAAGTTTACAAAAGAAGTAATACTAGAGGAATTCAAATCACGAGACTTAGGTTCGGCTGCCCAGATGCTAAGAGCAGCAAAGTCACAAGATAACAGAACAGATGCACTTGATAATATTAATAAAGAAGTAGTAGTAAGCAGGCTTAAGCGTATTCTGGACATATATGAGAAGGATGAACTTACACAGCATATATCAGTTTCTGCATTAGAAGAGATAAAAGAGTATTTAGAAGTCTTGGATCTAATTGAAGTATCGGAGATAAAAACTGCAAAAGAGTCAGAAGAACCTCTGGAGCATATAATATTTACCCAGCCGGGAATGAGATATTGTCAGGCAGAAGCACTTGTTTATTCCTTGATGAAATCAAGTGATTTCAAGGCTTTAAGTGAAAGAGAGAAGCTTCTGATTTCACAAAAAATATTGGATGATGTGAGAGGAATTATATTGGAGGATATAGTTTTGCTTGAGACTAAGAAAACTGTATCAAAGGATGAGCAGGTCTTTAAGCTTCAATTTGATGCCGGTGAATTCGATATGGTTATTTATAATAGTCTTACTGACACATGTGCTATTTTTGAGATTAAGCATAGCAGGGAACAGGTAAAGAGTCAGTGGAAGAATCTTCTGAGAGAAGATTACTGCGTGCAGACAGAGAAAGTATATGGTAGGATAACAAGAAAATGCATTTTATATACCGGTCCGTCGATGATTACGAAAGAAGGCTTGGAATATAAAAATGTTGAGGAATATCTCACAGATTTATGGAATTGACAGGCGTCTTATAGACAAATAGAATCTTGTATAGTATCATGACTAATAATAATGAAAAACATCATATTGATTGGAGAGATAACGAAAATGATTAATATAACAGCTATTTTATTATATATAGTATTTTTTGTTGTTGGAGTAATAGTATTTTCATTTGTTAATAATGTGATATACAGACTGCCTGATAAGAAGGTATTCTCAAAAAAGAAATCAACCTGTATGTCTTGTGAACATGAGTTGTCTTTTAAGGATATTATTCCTGTCATTTCGTGGATTGCACTTAAGGGGAAATGTCGTTATTGCGGCAAAAAGATTTCAGTAAGGTATCTGATAGTTGAGCTTCTTGGAGGTGCCTTGGCGGTAGGACTTCCAATGTATTATGGAATTAATATGAAGGCTCTTACTATATTCCTGTTTTTTGCGTTGCTTACAATTATTACATGTATTGATATGGATACAATGGAGATCCCGTTTATCCTTAATATATGCATACTTATTTTGGGAGTAATATCTATATGGACAATTGGTGAGGTGTCGCTTTTAGATAGAATTATCGGATTGTTTTCTATTAGTTTGCCATTATTCCTTATTGTACTTATTATTCCTGAGGGCTTTGGAGGCGGAGATATTAAGATGATGTTTGCTGCCGGTTTTCTGCTTGGTTGGAAGGCTAATGTAATTGCATTCTTAATAGGCTTGCTACTCGGTGGAATATATGGTGTCGTATGTCTTGCCAGAAGAAAACATGGCAAGAAGGATCATTTTGCATTTGGCCCTTTCTTAAGTATCGGACTTGCGATTTCTGTTTTTTGCGGAACAGGTCTTATGGATATGTATATTGATTATCTTAAATTAGCATTCAAAGCTTAAGAATTGATATGAATAGTTATAATAGTACTTGTTAAATGTTTAAAATAAAGCTATACTTATATGGATATTGATTTAATGCGTTAAAGCGATGTGGCTTTAAACAGCATAAATATACGAATTGTTAGATTTTGAAGGAGTATAAAGATATGCCTATTACAGATTACCTTGAGAGAAATGCCAAAGAATTTGGAAGTGATGTAGCACTTGTTGAGATAAATCCGGACCTTCAGGAAACAAGAAGGGTTACCTGGAGAGAATATGAATTGATTGAATCAACACCTACTTGCAGCTATAGAAGAGAGATAACATGGGAAGTGTTTAATGAGAAGGCAAACAGATTTGCTAATCTTCTTGTATCAAGGGGAATCCAGCCGGGGGATAAGGTTGGTATACTTATGATGAATTGCCTTGAATGGCTTCCTATATATTTTGGAGCATTAAAGACACAGGCATTAGTAGTTCCATTTAATTTCAGATATGATGCAGAAGAGATAAAATACTGTGTTGAGCTTGCAGATGTAGATGTTCTTGTTTTCGGACCGGAGTTTATTGGAAGAGTTGAGTCAATAGTTGATGATATTGCTACAAAAAGAATATTATTCTATGTTGGTGGCAATTGCCCTTCATTTGCGGAGGATTATGATAAGCTTGCTTCGAATTGTTCAAGTATATTCGAAAAGCGCGATATAAAAGATAGTGATGATGCTGCGATATATTTCTCATCAGGAACTACAGGCTTTCCAAAGGCTATTTTACATAATCATGAGAGCCTAATGCATGCAGCTAAGGTTGAGCATGCGCATCATGGACAGAAGAAGGATGATGTATTTCTTTGTATTCCGCCACTTTATCATACAGGTGCGAAGATGCATTGGTTTGGAAGTCTTGTATCAGGTGGCAGGGCAGTTTTGTTAAAAGGAGTAAATGCCGCTACAATTCTTAAAACAATAAGCGATGAGAAATGTACTATAGTATGGCTTCTTGTTCCTTGGGCTCAGGATATACTTCTTGCAATCGAAAAGGGAGAGGTCAATCTTTCGGATTACGAGTTATCACAGTGGAGACTTATGCATATAGGGGCACAGCCTGTTCCGCAGAGTCTTATTAAGAGATGGAAGGAAATATTCCCTAACCATGATTATGATACAAACTATGGTCTTTCAGAGTCGATTGGGCCTGGTGCCGTTCATCTTGGCATTGAGAATATTCATAAGGTTGGAGCTATTGGAATCCCGGGATATGGCTGGGAAGCCCGCATTGTTGATGAGAATGATAATGATGTAGAACAGGGCTTAGTTGGAGAGCTTATCCTTAAAGGACCGGGTGTTATGACCTGTTATTACAAGAATCCTGAAGCAACAGCAGAATGTCTTAAGGATGGATGGCTATATACAGGTGATATGGCACAGAAGGATGAGGATGGATTTATTTATCTTGTAGATAGAAAAAAGGATGTTATAATAAGCGGTGGCGAGAATATATATCCTGTACAGATTGAGAACTTCCTTAGCAAGCATCCTAAGATAAAAGATGTTGCAGTTATCGGTATTGCAGATGCAAGACTTGGAGAGATTACTGCAGCTATTATCGAGATTAAGGATGGTATGGAGTGTACCGAAGAAGAGATTAATGAATTTAGCAAAGAACTTCCAAGATATAAGAGACCTAGAAAGATTATATTTGAGAAGGTTCCTAGGAATGCAACAGGAAAGATTGAGAAGCCGCTTCTTAGAAAACGTCATAACAGTGAAAATCTTGTTGCAGCAGAAAATAAAGCATAAAGAAGGGATAGATTTATATGAAGACACCATTTGTGACAAAGGCTAAAGCAGAAGAGATTATTAAGGATTTCCCTACTCCTTTTCATCTGTATGATGAGAAGGGCATCAGAGAAAATGCCAGAAGGATGAATCAGGCATTTTCATGGAATAAAGGTTTTAAGGAATATTTTGCGGTAAAGGCAACACCTAACCCAACTATACTTAAGATATTAAAAGAGGAAGGCTGTGGAACAGACTGTTCATCACTTACAGAGCTTATGATGTCAGAAAAGCTTGGTTTTTCCGGTGATGAGATTATGTTTTCGTCAAATGATACACCGGCTGAGGAGTTTATACTAGCTAAGAAGCTTGGTGCTACCATAAATCTTGATGATTTTACACATATTGAATTCCTTGAAAAGACAGCAGGTATACCTGATAAGATTTGTTGCCGTTTCAATCCGGGCGGAACATTTTCAATTTCAAATACCATAATGGATAATCCCGGAGATGCTAAGTATGGTATGACGAAGGACCAGCTTATTGAAGCATATTCTATTCTTAGGGATAAGGGTGTAAAGAGATTTGGTATGCATGCATTTCTTGCAAGCAATACAGTGACAAATGATTACTACCCAACACTTGCAAAGCTTCTTTTTGAGGTTGCTGTTGAGATTAAGGAGAAGACAGGTGTTAAGCTTGATTTCATTAATCTTTCCGGCGGAGTTGGAGTTCCTTATGCACCGGATAAAGAGCCAAATGATATTCTTGCAATAGGTGAAGGTGTAAGAAAGGTCTATGAAGAGGTTCTTGTTCCTGCAGGAATGGGCGATGTAGCTATTTATACTGAGCTTGGCCGTTTCATGCTTGCGCCATATGGTCATCTTATTACTACTGCAATTCATGAGAAACATACCCATAAGGAATATATTGGTGTTGATGCTTGTGCAGTTAATCTTATGAGACCTGCTATGTATGGTGCATACCATCATATTACCGTGCTTGGCAAGGAGAATGAGCCATGCGATCATAAGTATGATGTAACAGGTTCTCTTTGTGAGAATAATGATAAATTTGCAATAGACAGAATGCTTCCTGAGATTGAAAAGGGCGATATTCTTGCTATTCACGACACAGGAGCACATGGCTTTGCCATGGGTTATAACTATAATGGAAAGCTTAAGTCAGCAGAGATACTTCTTCGTGAGGATGGCTCGTACAAGCTTATAAGAAGAGCAGAAACACCTGAGGATTATTTTGCTACAATTAATGATTTTTGGGATGTTGAGTTATAATGTCACTTTGTAAAACGATTCTTGCAATATAGGTATAAATAATAAAGATTCTTAAAACATTATTGTTAAGGTAATAAGTTTTAAGAATCTTTTTTATTATATTTGTTTTCAAATGAAACAAATTGAGTTATAATTATGCTAATTAGGCTTTGATAGGTTCAGGATAATCGATGCCAAAAGTATCAACAGTAACAGACTTCATCTTCTGCTCTACTAATGGGCGATCGCTATAGTTTGTTTCTACATTAGCAATTTTATCAACGATATCAAGACCTTCGATAATCTTGCCAAAGGCAGCATATGCTCCGTCAAGATGTGGAGATGTCTGATGCATGATAAAGAACTGTGAACCTGCTGAATTAGGCATCATGGAACGAGCCATTGACAGAACACCAGGTGTGTGTTTAAGATCATTTGCAAATCCGTTCTGAGAAAATTCGCCTTTGATTGAATAGCCGGGACCTCCGGTTCCTATTCCGTCAGGACAACCGCCCTGAATCATGAAGCCGCTTATTACACGATGGAATATTAGTCCATCATAGAAGCCTTTTTTAATAAGGGATATAAAGTTATTTACAGTATTAGGTGCGATGTCAGGATATAACTCTGCTTTCATGATATCGCCATTTTCCATGGTAATGGTAACTATTGGGTTTGCCAATTTTAATCATCCTTTCTATTTTGAAGTTATTGATATGATATCATTACTTTGTGGAACGGGCAATCATAAAATGCACAAGAATAAAGGAGAAGCAAGAAAATGAATCTAAAGAGTATTATCAGATTTTTGATAATTATTGGCGCATTACTATTAGTTGTTTTATTTGCCAAGAAAAAGATAGTTAAAGAGTATAACAGTTTTATGGACGAATATAAGGGAAGTGAGACTACAGCAGGTGAAGATGTTACCATTGAGATTCCGCAGGGTGCAACCGTTAAGATGACTGCACAGATTCTCAAGGATGCAGGTCTTATAGACCATAAGCTTGCATTTCAGCTTAGAATTAAAGAAACAAAGTATAAGGATAGTATTCAGCCGGGTACATTTACCCTTAATACAGGCATGTGCATGATTGACATGATTAAAGCAATTACTTACGTTGAAGATATGAGAGAGGTTGTTGACAGGCTTGTTGTTCCTGAGGGCTTCAGTCTTGAGCAGATTGCTAATGCATGTGAGAAGCAGGGCATTTGTTCCGCTCAGGAGTTCTTGTCAGAGGCACGCTATTATAGCGAAACCGGAATAGAACTTCCATTTGAAGTAGATAACGCAGGCGTTAGATATGAGCTTCAGGGCTTCCTATTCCCTGCAACATATGATATTTATTCTGATACAACAGCAAAATCTCTTATAGAAGAGATGGTTAACACATTTAACCAGGTATATACGGATGAGTATAAGGCAAGAGCTAAGGAACTTAATCTTACAGATTTTGAAGTTCTTACAATGGCTTCGATGGTAGAGCGTGAGGCTATGCTTGAAAGCGAGAGGCCAACAATCGCAGGGGTATTCTACAACAGACTTGAAGAGGGAATGCTTATGCAGATTGACCCGACAGTGCTTTATCCACTTACAAATGGTATGTACGATGTTGATCAGGTATTGTATGAAGACCTTGAGCTTGATTCACCTTATAACACATATAAGTATACAGGATTGCCAATTGGCCCAATTTGTAACCCTGGTAAAGCATCTATTGAGGCAGTATTATATCCGGAAGAGCATAACTATTTATATTATCATACCTCAGATGCTAATGATGGAAGTCATATATTTACAGAGACATATGACGAACATCTTAATACACAGTAGAATATATGAGTATAACGAGTGATTTGTAGTCATTAATTGCTACAAATCACTTGCTATATATTTGGATTTTGTATATAATTACTAATGTATGTATACTATTATGGGAGTTAGTACCGGATATTAATGTATTAAGGTACGGCAGGAGGAATATTTGATGAGAAGAATTAATTTCAAAGTAAGAAATATTGGCTCAGAAAAGTATTTGTCTTATGTATTGGATGATGACTGCGATTTCGACGAGGAGTTGCTTGATTATCTCGAAGATAATAATATAGCCGAGCTTATTGATATTATTTATGAAGAAGATGATGAGAATGATTATCTTACTTATAATGTAACAGGAAGAGCTACGGTAGATTCACTCCTTACAGAGAAAGTAAATGCTGAGAAGATGCTGGGGATTATCAGGGGTGTTGCATCAGGTATAGTGAATATGCGTGATTTGGGAATACCTGTATCATATGTTGTTTTGCATAGAGCCTTCACATATGTTAATCCTGTTACATATGATGTTAAGATGTTATGTGTGCCTGTTGAGACTGACACTAACATCAATGCTGAGTTTAGATATTTTGTTAAACATCTAATTATGGATGCTACATATTCAGACGATGAAGATTGTAATTATGTTGCGAAGATAATTAATATGCTTAATGCAGATAAATTTGCAATCAGAACATTCCTAGGGCAGATAACAGAGCTTATGGAATCCGCCGGAATGATTATTGATGATGCATATATGGATATTAATGGAACAGGCGTTGAGGTATCTCAGGGAGCAGGAGTTGCCAAGGCAGATACAACTATGGAGGATTTGCCTGACGTTGGTGATGTTTCATTTGATGAGGAAGATGATGACCTTGATATGTACGAGGAAGAACCTTCTGAATCGAACACAATATTCAGGGATCTTGATTTAGATTCTGATGAGCCTAAGAAGGATGGCATCAACATGGATGTGTTTGATGACAGCGTTCTTCAGGAGTTGGAGATAGATGAGGATGCAGAATATGACTTTTCTTCTGAAGAAGAGTCTGCTGATGAGGATGATAATAATTATGAAGGCCTTACAGAGATGCTTTCTTCTGAGGAGTTAGCGGAGGCTGCTACAGAGAATAATTCTGAAGCTGAGGTACCAGAGCAGACAGAAGAGCCTTTTGCAATAAAAGATACAAAGAAAACAGATGATGTTATTGGTTCAGTACAGAGCGGCATTCCTACTCTTATTGATACAGATGATTTAGATAATCTGATTGATGAGCCGCCTGTAGTCAAGAGTATCAGAATTAACCGCGCTAAGATTATTCAGAAGGCAGTAAATGAAATTGATGATAATATAGCTGATAATCCTACAGAACAGATAATTAGTGATGAATTCATTAATGATAAGACTTCTGAACCGGTTCTTAAGACAGTAGAATCAGATCTGTCGGAGCAAACTGTTGAAGCTACTAAGGAGAACACTAAGACTGAAAAGAAACAGGAAGTTCAGCCTCATATTCCGACAGGCAACACTGTTGAATTAACAGAGGGAATGAATGTTGTTAAGGACACAGAAGCTGAGATAGAAACGAAACCTGCACCTGGAGTACCAAAGGCAATGCCGTACATTGTTAGAGTTAACACCGGCGAAAGGGTTATGATTAATAAAGCAGTATTTAAGCTTGGTAAGGCTTCGCGAGGTGTAGATTTCTCAATATCAGGAAATGGAGCAATAAGCCGTGTTCACGCAATTATTTATCAGAGAGAAGATGGCTGCTACATCAAGGATAATAAAGCTACTAATTCTACATATGTTAATAATGTTAAGCTTGAAGATAATCAGGAGATGCAATTAAAGAATGATACTACAATAGTATTGGGTGGCGAAGAATTTTTATTCAAATTAAGTTAATACAACCAGCCCTGTATTATCAGGGAAAAGAGCAGGTAGCAATGCCTGCTTTTGGTGTTTACTTGGATATATTACAATAGAGATCATACAGGGGGATTAGAAATGAAAAAAAGCAAAGTAACAGTAAATAAGAATGGCGATAGCTACGTGGCAAGATATGAGTTGGATATCAATGACATAGTGGATACACGTGTATATGACATGTCCAATAATGGTTCAGTACCTCAGATGTGCCCATGTGACATGAGAGAGGAGAATGGAATCAGAACATTTTCATATAACGTGGATGGCAGAATGCCTATTTCAGATTACTTAAAGAGCGAAATAAATAAAAAACAAATGCTTACATTGCTTTACAATGTTCTTTCAGGACTTGAGAATTTTGGTAAGAATATGATTTCGCTGAGCTATGTTGCTAAGGATACAAAGCATATTTTTGTAGACACAGATAGCCTGGATGTATATTTTATTGTTGCGCCGGTTGACAAAGAAACAACCGATATGTCAGAGATAAAATGCGCAGTAAAGGCAATAATAGCAGATGCCAAGTATTTTGAGCTTGATAAGGATAACTATGTTGCTAAGCTTATCAGCTTTACAAATAAGGCCGGCACATTCTCAACTGCTGATATGAAAGCATATGTTAACCAATTATTACTTGATATCGGTATTAATATTGAAGAAGAGAAGGCTGCCAAGATGGCGGCAGCTGCTCCTCAGAAGGTAAGCAGAGTAGGCGTTATGATGAATAATGCTAAGATGAATAATGTGCCACCAATGCCACCGATGGGAGGAAATGGAATGCCACCAATGCCACCAATGCCACCAATGGGAGGAAATGGAATGCCACCAATGCCGCCAATGGGTGGAAATGGAATGCCACCAATGCCGCCAATGGGTGGAAATGATATGCCACCAATGCCGCCAATGGGTGGAAATGGAATGCCACCAATGCCACCAATGC
>JAEDHX010000126.1 GCA_016296785.1 Coprococcus sp.
TATCATGTTCTCCATTCCGTGTACCAATCGCAAGACTTGCAGCAGCACAGGCAGCTATTGCAAGCAAGAACGCAAAATAATAGGAATATAGCTTGAATTTGCAATTTTGAAAATGTAAACAGCCCCACATTAATTTGTGGGGCTTTTTTAGTGCGTTTTTTTGATATGTACGCTCAGGTAATGCATATAGATGTGATAAGTGAATAATAATAATCTTTGACAAAATAAGAATTGATGATATAATAAAATAGAAATCGAGTGTTTCAGATTTGTGAGGTGATGTTATGTTGTATGATTATATTATCGCCAATTACGATAAAGATGAGCCAATATTCTTATCAGAACTTCCTGGGAATTCTAAAGACTATGTACGACAAGAGATGAAACAGCTTGTTGATGATGGAAAAGTAGTACGCTTATATAATGGTGTATATTATTTAGCATATACTACAATTCTTGGAACGAAGGGTAGAGTCTCTGTTGATAAATTTTTGAAAAAGAAGTATATAGCACCGAATGGAGCAATTTCAGGTTATATTACGGGAATACAGTTAGCGAATATGTATGGATTTACAACACAGAATCCAGCATGTATTGAAGTGTGTTCAAATGAAGCTACTACAAAGCAGCGAAAAGTAGATATAGATGGAAGAAGGATTATTGTGTATAAGCCAGTTACTGAAATAACAGAAGAGAATATAACTACCTTACAGTTCCTGGATTTAATGTCATCAATTGATAAGTACAGTGAATTGACTGGAGATTTATTGATAGATAAGCTTAAGCAGTTTGTAAAGGAAGTTAATGTTGATTTTGAACAGGTTAAAGAGTACATCTCATTATTCCCTGATAGGGTTTATAGAAATATTTATCAAGGAGGATTAATGAATGAACTGGTATAAAGAATATCGAAGTGAATGGAAAGAAATAATTGAGACTGTAGCCAGAGAATTGGGCAGGACAGAGCTGATGGTTGAGAAAGATACAATCCAATCTATGTTCCTGTTAGAACTCTCTAAATCAGAACTTCCATTTGTATTTAAAGGTGGAACTTCTTTATCTAAGGCATACAATTTAATAGATCGCTTTTCTGAGGATATTGATCTTTCTATGAATAGAAAGCCTACAGAGAGTGAGCGAAAGGTTTCAAAGGAGCTGATTGTAAGTATCGCCGATTCTCTTGAGATGACTCTGATGAATCCAGATAAGATTCGCTCAAGACATGATTATAATATGTACGTATTTACCTATGAATCATTGTTTGCCCAAATACCTATGGAAATCATCATAGAGACCAGTTATTATCAAACGGTATATCCTGTAGAAAAGCATGAAGTAGGAAGCTTCGTTGGTAAGTTCTGTGTTGATCGAGAAATTACACTTCCTATTCCATTCGAGGCAGCTACTGTTGAAATGAATGTTCAATCATTAAAGAGAACCTTTGTTGATAAGGTATTTGCAATTTGTGATTATAGAATACAAGATATGCAAGATAGGGATTCAAGGCATCTGTATGATATATGTAAATTGCTTGGCCAGATTGAACTGAACAATGAGCTTGACGCGTTGATTGATGAAGTAAGAGATGATAGAATGTTTTCTAAGAATAATCCGTCAGCTCAGCTAGAGTATAACATTCCGGATATGTTAAAAGAGATAATACAGAGCCGTTTTTATGAATCTGATTACAGGAATATCACCCAGAAGCTACTGTATGAAGATATAGACTATGATTATGCGGTTGAGAATGGAATAGCAGTTATTGCTAAGTCGGATGTATTTGAATACAAGAAGTAGGCAGATAGCCTATTTTAGTACTACTGCAGCACAGGCTGCTATTGCGGAAAAGAGGAATTAGGCAACAATATATTTATTTCTGTACCCTGACAGTAACAAGAGAGGATGTTAGAGCTTTTATGGCTGAACGTCCGGAGTACACAAAGGCTAACAGATTTAAAGATATTGTGGTAAAAGTCTATATATAAAGTTCTGCTAGGGAAAGCATTTTGCTTTCCCTAGTTTGATGTTTGGGAATAGACCCTATTGATGGGTTTGTTCCCTTTTTTTATTCAAATATCTTTAAAGAAGGAGGTTCTAAACATGAACAGTACAGCGTTAGGAGCAGAAAAGCCGGGCAAACAGATGGACAAAGGAAAAGAGGTGACCATATAACCGAAAAGCACACTACAAAAATTCTGTTGCGAAAGCCGGGATAACATCATAAAATATAGTTGAAGAAGTATGAATAAGAGAAGATAAGCCACACTAATAAAGGAGGTGTTTTTATGGCA
>JAEDHX010000011.1 GCA_016296785.1 Coprococcus sp.
ATATTCTTTTACAATGATGCTCTGAATATTTCCGCTATATCCTTTTGTAAAAGAGATACACAGACATTTTAGTTCTCCTTTTCAATCTTCATAATACCTTATTCTGTTATCTCAATCTGATTTCCTTCAATTCCTACAATACAACTTTCATAATAACCATCACCGGTTGTCCTTGGTCCACTAATAACAGTATAACCATCATTTTTCATTTTCTCTGTTAATTCATCAACAGCCTTTTTACTTCCAAGACTAAAGGCAATGTGAATATACCCTGTGCGGTTTAATGATTTTTCATCATCATTCATCTGAGGTCTATTCATAATTTCTAATCTTGCACCATCTTCAAAACTCAGAAAATAAGAATAAAAATCTGTTTTCTTATTATGATAACCTTCATTTGATTTGGCATTAAAATATTTCACAAAAAAATCTTTTGCATTTTCTAAATCATTTACATACATTGCAATATGCTCTATATGCATAAACTTCACCTCCACAACTTCCGATTTACACATCTCCTGACAGGTATTTCTTCATCAACATTATATATTATAATAATAGTCATAACAACAACTGAATTTGCGGTGTTTACACATTTGCACCCAGAATCAAGACAAAAAAAGGGCTATTCAAACCAAATTATATCGTCTGAATAGCCCTACAATATTTTCATTTTCTCATCCACTCAACTAATCTCAGTCTGCGTTTCACTTGACTTCGATAAGGTTCGAGAACGGCCTCGCACTAAATTCACACTTCGTGCTTTGCACTCGTGTTCATTAAGTTGCTTTCTCATCCACTCAACTAAACTCAACCTTCGGCTTCGCCTCGATTTCGTTAAGGTTCGGGATGGGCTTTCGTACTAAATTCAAGCTTCGCCTTTGGCTCGCTTTCATTAAGTACTCAATGCCTAGAACTTACCAGCCTTAGCTGCTTCTTCGATACTAACTGCAACAGCAACAGTCATACCTACCATTGGATTGTTACCGGCGCCGATAAGACCCATCATCTCTACGTGTGCAGGAACTGATGAAGATCCAGCGAACTGAGCATCTGAGTGCATACGTCCAAGTGTATCTGTCATACCATATGAAGCAGGACCAGCTGCCATGTTATCTGGGTGAAGTGTACGTCCTGTACCACCACCTGACGCAACTGAGAAGTACTTCTTACCCTGCTCGATACATTCCTTCTTGTAAGTACCTGCTACAGGATGCTGGAAACGAGTTGGGTTTGTTGAGTTACCTGTGATAGATACGTCAACGCCCTCCTTGTGCATGATAGCTACACCTTCTGGTACTGAGTTAGCACCATAGCAGTTAACCTTTGCACGAAGTCCTTCTGAATATGACTTACGGAATACTTCCTTAACTTCGTTTGTATATGGATCATACTCTGTCTCAACAAATGTGAAACCGTTAATTCTTGCAATAATCTGAGCTGCGTCCTTACCAAGACCGTTAAGAATAACTCTAAGAGGCTCTTTACGAACTTTGTTGGCCTTCTCAGCGATACCGATAGCACCCTCAGCAGCTGCAAATGACTCATGTCCTGCTAAGAATGCAAAACACTTTGTCTCTTCCTCAAGAAGCATCTTACCAAGGTTACCATGTCCAAGACCAACCTTACGTGTATCTGCAACAGAACCTGGAATACAGAATGCCTGAAGTCCCTCACCGATTGCAGCAGCAGCATCAGCAGCTCTCTTGCAACCCTTCTTAATTGCTATAGCAGCACCAACTGTGTATGCCCAGCAAGCATTCTCAAAACAAATTGGCTGAATGCCCTTAATCTGGTTATATACGTCTAAGCCAGCGTCCTTAGTAATCTTCTCTGCCTCTTCAATAGAAGCGATACCGTAGCTATTTAAAACGCTGTTGATTTTATCAATTCTTCTCTCATATGATTCAAATAAAGCCATTTTCGTTACCTCCTTCTATTATTTAGCAATCTCTTTATCAGTTCTTGGATCAATGATCTTAACAGCATCAGCAACACGACCATACTGACCACATGACTTCTCATAAGCAGTATTAGGATCGTCGCCCTTCTTGATAAAGTCTGTCATCTTACCAAGATTTACAAACTGATAACCAATGATAAGGTCATCTGCATCAAGAGCAATACCTGTTACATAACCTTCTGCCATCTCAAGGTATCTAGGGCCCTTCTTAAGAGTACCATACATAGTACCAACCTGTGAACGAAGTCCCTTACCAAGATCTTCAAGACCTGCACCAATAGGAAGTCCATCCTCTGAGAATGCACTCTGTGTACGACCATAAACGATCTGAAGGAATAACTCTCTCATAGCTGTATTAATAGCATCACAAACAAGGTCTGTGTTAAGTGCTTCCATTACTGTAAGACCTGGAAGAATTTCAGCAGACATAGCAGCTGAATGTGTCATACCTGAACATCCAATTGTCTCTACTAAAGCTTCCTGAATAATTCCCTCCTTAACATTAAGAGTAAGCTTGCAAGCACCCTGCTGTGGTGCACACCAACCAATACCATGTGTTAAACCAGAAATATCCTTAACTTCTTTTGCCTGAACCCATTTAGCTTCCTCAGGTATTGGAGCACATCCATGATGTACGCCCTGAGCAACTGGACACATGTTTTCAACTTCCTGTGAATAAATCATTGTTTATCTCCTTTCAAATTTAAAAATCTAAAAAGCGGTTATGAATATGTATGAAATTCAAACCATCAGACATATTTTCTCATAAAACAACAATTTAGTCCATAGCTTATTTAAAAAAATTTGCCATATTTGCCACGGGGACAGGTCCCGCGGCTACCAGGCTTAGCCGTAGACAGAACTTAGCAAGGAAGTAGTATAGATTGTTTTGAGGATATTATAATACGTTGGTACTTAACGAATAGCGACGTTAGTCGTTATGAGTTTAGTACCATTACGTATTATACTAAAGCGCAAGCGGTCCGAAAAACAACTATACTATTCCCTTGCGAAGTTCGTCCGGTTTTTTTGCCGCGGGACCTGTCCCCATGGCGAGTAGTTGAAAAAATGTGGGAAGATTGTATAATAGGAGATATTATTGGTGTGGAGGTTAGATATGGATTTGATAGATATGCATGTTCACACGACTACCTCTGATGGTTCGTTTACGCCTTCGGAAGTATGTCAGCTTGCAATTGATAAGAAGCTCGCTGCTATTGCTATTACTGATCATGATACAGTTGATGGTATTGCAGAGGCACTTTCCTATGTTAAGGAGCATGATAGTACGCTTGAGGTAATACCCGGTATTGAGCTTTCGTCAATACATAATGGTACAGAGATACATATGCTTGGTTTTTATATGGATTATACAAATTCTCTTCTTAACGAACGTCTTCAGGCGGTTAAGGATGCCCGGTTAAAAAGGAACCTCGATATGTGCAAATTATTTCAGGCAGATGGAATTGAGATGACACTTGATAAGCTTCAGGCGGGTCATCCTGATACAGTAATTACCAGGGCGCATTTTGCCAGGGTGTTAATTGAAGAAGGAATATGTACGAACAAGGACCAGGCATTCAAGAAATATTTAAATCCTAATTGCAAATACTATATTCCTGTTCCTGATATGAGCAGTATTGAAGCAATTGAGCTTATCTCAGAATTTGGCAAGGCTTCATTTATCGCCCACCCTTATCAGTATCATATGAATGACAGAGAACTGGAAGAAATGATTTCTCTTTTTGCATCAAAAGGACTTACAGGAATTGAAGTTTACCACTCTTCTACTAATTCTTACGACAGTGGTAAATTAAAAAATCTTGCCGAAAAGTATAATCTGCTTACATCCGGTGGAAGTGATTTTCATGGAGTAATAAAACCTGATATAAGCATAGGCTCCGGCAGAGGCGATCTTAGAGTTACTCTCCATCACCTAACAAGACTAAAGGAATTCTGTAAAAAAAAATAAAAGAATAGAACAAATACCCCTAATACAATCTGATAATCGTATTAGGGGTACTTTAATTTTCACCTATCTAAGTGGCTCTGTTGTAAATTCGTGGCCAAATTCTTTAGCATGCTTTTGTGCCAGTGAATTATTTACTCCATGAACAATAATATGACCATTACCAAGTGAACCCTCAAGCTTCTTTACACTCTTTGGTATGTATATTTCATATGTTGTATTCGAATCACTAAAGTTACATGAGAAAGCGGATTGTTCAATATACAAAAGGCCTTCCGGTAAAATAAGCTTTGTAATATACGGATTATTATAAAATGCCGAATAATCAATATACTTTAATCCTGTATTAAAATTAACTGTTTCAAGATATGGAAGCTTATAAAATGCACTATTATATATACCAACAGCATTACTTGGAAGTGTTACAGTCTTTACGTTACACGAAGTAGGTGCAAGTACGTTAACACCCTTTATGCCTTTATTATTAACAAAATATAGGGAACCATTTTGCAGTATTAATCCATTTTTTGTATAGTAATACTCATTTGACGTTGATATAGTAATATTCTGGCACGAATATGCAATTCTGCCCCATTCACCATTTACTACATTTGCAAATGCAACCTTTTTATCTATTGGTCCGACTCCCCAGTTTGTAATACCTACATTTTCAAGCTTTGCATTTACAACAAGCTGACCAATGGCTCCGGCACTATCTGTATCAATAGCCCCATGTGCAATATAATGTGTATTACTTGGAAGCACAAGTTTATCCATCTTCTTAGCACTTGGATACTGAACAAGAGTATAGAATGATTTTGTATATAAAATACCATCTTTACTTCTATAGTATTTATTCTTAGCATCAACTGTTATTGACTCAAGTCCGCCGGAAAATAATGCATTATCCCATATCATTCGAACAGTTTTCGGGATTTTTACACTCTTTACTTCTCCGGATACAAGTGTATCAAAATATTGATCCTTACCTAAAGCAACAACCTTATATGTTACGCCATTATAATTTACTGTCTCAGGAATAATTACATTACCTGTTCTCTTTGTGCTGTATAATGTAGCTTCCTTATATCCGCTTACAATATAGCTGTCCTGACCTACTCTGAATTCCTTGCCAAATTTTACTTTAGGCTTATAATTACCCGATGCCGCACGCGGAAGCTTATATAAAAATTCAACTCCGGTATTCTTATATGAATAAGCTTTATGATCTTTAAAGCTTTTACTTCCCTTCATAAAACAATCATAAGAGCCTGTAGCACTAAGCATCATCGATTTATCATCCCAGGTAAGATCACAGTAATACCATCTGCCATTTGACATCTTTACCATATTCCATGCATGCTTCTGCCCACCTGCATTTCCGGCAGCTATTACATTAGTAACACCGCACTCATTAAGAAGTAAGCTAAAGAGCTTGGCATAGCCTTCACAAACTGTACCTTTATTATTTAGTATTCCAATAATATTATGACAATACTCTTCATCAGATGGTACTCCGTATTTATCAACCTTATACTCAGCTGAAAGACAAATCTCTCTCTGAAGAATAGCTGCAATTGCATATGGATCAGTCTCGCCTTTTACCAAATCAAGATATCCCTGAAGCTTCTTTGTAATCTTCTTATTCATAGCAACTCTCTTCTTACCATTTCTATATGCCGGAATAACTTTTACTTCTATGCCCCCACCTGAAAGGTCAACGGTATTTGAAATCCAATAATATAAAGGATGGTCAAATTTGTACATTTGCCATACTGATATGGCATCATCTAATGAAAGCCCGTATTTAGTATAATCAAGTTCAATTAATACATTATCAGACTTGGCATTCTTTGATGCTTTATTATGAAAGCTCTTAGCGGCTTTATCAAGTTCCTTATACATAGCCTGTAGCTTACCGCCTTTTTTCATCTTGCCAAAGTATTTATAGCCATATGTATTATCACTTTTACTTACGCTAAACTTATAGCTTCCACCTGCTGCATGAGTGCAAGTAGGAACACATAATACTGTAACCATTACAAATGCTAATAATATTAATAACAGATTTCTCTTTTTATTCATAAACAATCTTGCATAACCTTATGTTATACTCTCCTTCCCCCTATTTTATACTACTTGTAGAAAACTCATAGCCATTTTTCTTTGCATACTTGTATGCATAAGAATTCTTTACTCCATGAATTACAACATGCCCATAATCAAATGAATCAAGTATTGTTTTTACGCTCTTGGGTATATAAATATGAAATGTCTTATACCGAATAAAACAATCTGAAAGAGCATTTTTATCAATAAATACAAGTCCCTCCGGAAGAATAAAATTATCTATATTGTCGTTGCAATAGAATGCATATGAATCCAAGTATTTGAGACCTTTATTAAACTTAACTGACTCAAGATTTGGCAAATCATAGAACGCATTACACTGAACACCAATTGCATTTCTAGGAAGCGTAATAGTTCTTACGTTACAAGAGGCAGGACCAAGCACATGCTCTCCTTTCATTGAATTACCATCACTTCCATATAGCATAACTCCCTTTTGAATTATGCAGTTATTCTTAATTGCAAAAATCTTATTCGCCTTTGATATAGTTACTTTTTTACAGGATCTTGCAATATGTCCCCATTGTCCTAAAACTTCATTTGAAAAATGAGATTTCTTAGTTAAATGACCGGCACCCCAATTTGTAGTACCTACACTATCAAGATTAGCATTTACTACAAGCTCGCCTATTAATCCAACTTCCGCTGTATCAATAGCCCTGTAAGCTATAATATGCGTATTCTTTGGAAGAACAAGCTTTGATATCTTCTTTGATCTAGGATACTGAACTAAAGTATAATAATTCTTCGTGTATAAAATACCATTCTTGCTTCTGTAGAATTTATTATACTTATTCACACTAATTGATTTAATACTAGGACACAGCAATGCCGAATCCCATATCATACGTATTGTTTTAGGCAAACGTATACTATCTACTTTTCCATTTACTAAAGTCTCACCATACTCATCCTTACCTAATCCAACAACCTTATATGTAACTCCGTTATACTTTACAGTCTCCGGAATTGTAACATTACCTATTCTTGTGGTTTTATATAAGGTTACTTCCTTATATCCACTTATTAGGTAGCTATCCTTTCCCTTCTTGAACGTTTTACCGGGCTTTACCTTAGATTTATAATTACCATAGGAAGCACGTGGAAGCTTGTATAAAAACTCTAATCCGGAACCGTTTTCTGAATATGCTTCATGATTTGAAAATGCCTTGCTACCTTTCATAAAGTTATTATATGAGCCCGTTTCATATAGCATCATTGAAACATCGTCCCAGGTAAGATCACAGTAGTACCAGTTACCATTTGCCAGCTTAACCATATTCCAGGCATGATTCTGTCCACCGGCAACACCGGCAACAATAACATTCTCAACTCCGCACTCATTAAGTAACAGACTAAGCAGCTTTGCATAGCCTTCACATACAGTTCCCTTCTCTCTCAAAATACCAACTATATTGTGACAATACTCCTCATCTGAAGGTGCGCCATCATCATCATACTTATATTCTGCCGAAAGACATATCTCTCTTTGAAATATGCTTGCTAAAGCATAAGGGTCAGTCTCACCCTTCGCAAGATTAAGATATCCCTGTATTTTATTCTTCAATCTCTTATTCTCATTAACCCTCTTCGTTCCATTCTTGTATTCAGGAACTACTTTAACCTTAAAGCTTTCTGCAGTGCATATAACATCCTTTGAAATCCAATAATACATTGGATGGTCAAATTTGTATACTATCCAAACCTCCACTGCCTCATCTACAGTAAGTCCATAATTAGCCAGATCAAATTCCACAAATACATTATTAGAATCTGCATTCTTTGACGAGTTATTATGAAATGCCTTGGCTGCAGCATCAAGATCCTTATACAAGGTCTGCAGCTTATCACCATTACTAACAGTACCAAAATAATCATAGCCATATGTACTCTCGCTATTCTTATCACTATACTTATAGCCGGAACCAGCCGCATGTACATTAGTTTTTATTGATAATACAGCAACAACAACAAATGCTAATAGCAGTGCTAACAAATATTTCTTTTTCTTCATACCCCTTATTGTATAGCATATGGTGCCATACTCTCCTTTCCTCATTAATATACTATTAAATAGTTTCAAAATCCGTTCTCATTTACCAATATAATATAATTATACCAAATAATATCGTTCTATTCAATTTAAAAAGAAAAGGAAGCAACCATAAATGACTGCTTCCATTACTCACTCTAATTTCCCTTTTTATGTCTTATCAGATCTTCAGTTTTTTAATACTAAGATAATATAATTATACTTTACTTGTTTATTTTTTGCTTTTTGATATACAAACATCCTCCAAGTGCAAAGCAGGCAAGTATTCCTATTATAGCTATATAAAATACAGGAGTATTATCACCTGTCTTAACATGATTTGAAACTATATTCTGCTCATTGTCGCCTGTATCATTAACATCTTCTGTATCGTCTGTATCATCGTCATCTTCAGTATCATCAACTTCTTCTGTATCCTCAATTTCTTCTGTATCCTCTGTATCACCAACATCTTCTGAATTAATTATCTCGTCAGAAGGTTCAGCATCCTCCGTAGAAGCTTCTGTAGATTCCACTCCGGTTCCAGCAGGAATTACTGCCTTATCTATCTTGCCACAATAAGAGCATTCTCTCTGCTTAATTCCATCATCAGTAGCAGTTGCAGTTTTCACGACGTTCCATTCACCATACTTATGATCAGCCTTTGCTTCAACTGTATCCTCAAGTGTTATTTCATTTGTACAATCCTTATCTCCAAAGAGCATACCACAATCGCTACAGCACCAATATTCAATATTTCCTTCTTTTTTACAGGTTGCAGCATTTGCCTCAATCTTTTCCGGTGTGTGTATATGCTTTTTATAAATTGTGAAAGTATCCACCTGACTCATATCACTAGTACGATATGTAGTAACAGTAAATGATGTATCAGATACATCTACTCTGGAGATATTCGGAACATTCTCCTGATTCATTACTCTCGAATATGGAAATTCAACATTTTTAATTGAGTAAAATTTTGAACCTGATGCGGAATTAAGTGTTACATAGAGTATTCCTTCAGGATTTGTAATAGATGCGTAAGTCTCATCGTCATAAATTGATGCATCAGTCATAGGTTCAAGACCATCCATCATATATGTTCTGCAATATACATGGTCATGTCCCATCAATACTACATCTATATCCAACTCTTTAAATACAGGTACAAGTTCCTCTCTTCTTGTAATGATACTGCTCTCAAGAGAATGACTTGCAACAGAATAAATAGAATGGTGGAATACTACAACTTTCCATACAACATCCTGTCCTTCTGTTTCTTTAATTGCATTTTCCATAAATACCTTATGCTCTGCCGTAGAAGTATTGTTACTGTTTATTGCCATAAATAAAACATTATTATATACAAAATAGTAATCTCCGCCTGCTGTCGTCATACCATTAATGCTTTCATTTGGATTATTAAAATGCTCATTGTAAGCTACTGAACCAGAATCATGATTTCCAATAACAGTTGCCATTGGAATATTATTTAATGTATTATGATCAAGATATCCATCATACTGATTTTCATCTGAAGCAGTATTTACCTGATCTCCTGCCGATAACAGAAAATCTACATCTGATAATACACTGCTTGAATTAATCATATTTAATGTTTTCTCCCAACCATCTGTATCATTTACACTATTTCCACTAGCACCAATCTGTGGATCACCTGCTGCGGCAAATGAGAAAGAGCCTTTACCTGTTGTTGTAAACGTTTTTATTTCTGATTTTGTTGTTCCATTTACCAGCTGATATGCATATGTAGTATCTGCTTCTAAAGAAGTTGCTGTTGCCTGAAAACTATAATAACCTGATTTATTCGAAGAAATACCTGTTACTGTATAAACAGTCGCATCTGCCGGCATTTCCCCACCTGAAACAGAAGAATACTTAGCTATGGATAAGCTTCCGTCTCCACCTTTATTTGCATACCAGGTAATATTCATCTCAGTCTCATTTTTGCCTACGTTTAAGCATATATTTTTCTGTATATATTTAATTTCTTCTGTACTAAATGTAAGCTCCGGCATTTCAAAATAAAGATCAGAACTACTTTCTCTTCCCTGATGAACTTCTACTGCTATTACGTTTGTTCCTGATTTTAGTACATTACTAAGAACAGATGAATCAATAATCTCAATAGTTCCTGTCTTAGGCTCGCCTGCATTCGAACCGCCATACTGTATATTATTTGTTATTTCTGAGTCATCAAATCCTGCTATTCTTATACCATTTATATATACAGTTGCTGAGTCATCATAAATAACACTTCCTGTAATCTTTGTGATTTTAGAAGCATCATTTATATTAACTTCTGTACGAAAGAAAAATGCCTCAATATCAGTTGTTCCATTTTCCTTGTACTGATTTACAAGATTATCCGGTGTATATCCTCCGCCAAGATCTGCAATTGCACCTCTTTTCGCCCCAAAAGAACCTTTTCCTGTCTTCCAGGTGGCTGTATTATAACCAGATTTTGCCCATTTAGTTCTATCATAATCGGATGCAGAAGAATCTCCTGATGGATCTGTTCCATCATCCAGATAACTCCATTCTGTATCACTTCCAATACTTACATCGGAATCTCCCGCCTTCACAACATACATAGGCCTTACCAATGCCAGTATAACAAGCAATGACAAAAGCATTGATATTCTTCTTTTGACTTTTTTCGTTTTCGTTTCTTTCTGTGTTTTCATGTTTGTCCTCTTTTCTTATTTAATTCAGTAATTGTATATATATAAACCCTTCCATTATTTCATACATTTGGAAAGTAATAATATTCACATTTTAGACACGCTTTCCTTTTCAGTGCACATATACGAATAAATGTATGTAGCAATTGGAACAGTCAGTACCAATCCAATAGTTGCACAAATGCCCTGTGCCATTTCAATTGCAAAAAAATCCGAATTGATAAGTTGCATCTTTTCTGTTCCGTATCCGATTAATGTAAGCATAGTAGTTAACGACGTTCCGGTAAATGCCAAAATCAATGTATTACTCATAGTGCCTATCATATCCTTACCAATATTAAAGCCTGAACGAATCAATTCTTTTCTTGTCAACTTAGGATTTAATTGCAGAAGCTCGTCTAATGCTGCCGTAAGTGAAACAGCAATATCCATAACCGCTCCAAGCGCAGATATCAAAAGGCCGGCAATTAAGATATACTTAATGGAAAGACCTGTTGCCGAACGAATCATCAACAAATCTTCCGCATTATCTGCATTAAAACCTGACAGATGCAAAGTTTCTGATACGATAAAAAAAATAATTCCTGTAACAGCAACTCCCAGTACTGTAGAAAGTACTGATATGAAGGTCTTTTTACTAAAGCCATTTAATAAAACAAGTCCAACTGCTGTCGTAATAAGTATTGTAATAATTGTAACAACGACAGGTGAAAACCCATGATAAATAGCCTTAACCATAAAAAGTATGACTGCCAGAAGTGTAAAGGCAACACCAAGCAAAGCCCTAATACCTTTTGCCTTGCCAACAAACAGCATAACCGCAACAAATACCACCACAAGACCAGCAAATGGCAGGCACCTGTCATAATTGTATACTGTATAAAATGGCTCAGCACCTTCTGGCAAATCAGCACAAACAATTATTTTCTGATTTTCTCTTACATAAATATTGTGTGTATGGGATAAATAATTATCGATGTAAATCTCCTTACCCTTTAGTTCTCCTTCTAATATCAAAACCACAATTTCCTGTTCTCCCAAATATCGCGAAGAATCATAAATATCAGTTTCAAGTCTCTCTAAACGTACTGACAATACACGTCCCCTTAGATATTTTCTTGTAGATGTATTGTATGCTTCATAGCTATTGATACTATTCCAATTAAAAGTAGCAGCTGATATTATCAGCACTACCCCAATTAGTAAAACAGCTATAAAGGATACTGTATTTGTTCTTTTTAAACTATTAATTGTTATCTCTTTCAATGCTATATACAAATTGCGTTTATGAAACATACCCATAATTCCCATTTCTCTTTTTATGGTTTCATTATAAAAAGATGATATTTCTACTGCTACCAATTTCAGGTAAAGATTGTAAGATGAAAATATCTGTAATGTAAAATAGATGAATGGTTTATATATGCCTTATTTCCGAATTTTTTACACAACGAAAAGAGCTGTTGACATATCGTCAACAGCTCTAACTATCATTTGTGTTTATTTTTCAATATCACTTTCCTGTTTCTAATCTTATTTCTCTTTATCCTTCTCAACAGCACTTTCCTGCTTCTCAAGCTCTGCTACAGCATTCTTGTGCATTGGAATACGGCAGTTTCTGTTATTACCAAACTCAACGATAATTGTTGTATCATCAACAATATCAAGAATAGTTCCATAGAATCCGCTTGTTGTCATGATGTTGTCACCAGGAGCCATCTGATTGTGCATCTGCTCTGTCTTTGCTCTCTGCTTCTTCTGTGGTCTGATCATCATGAAATAAATAATAGCAATAAATATTACAATGTAAACTATTGTAAATATAGCTGTTCCACCGCCATTACCGGTTGTTCCACTTCCGCCATTTAATAACATACTTAATGTATTCATTAATTATTCTCCTTTATTCATTATTTGACATGCTATCAATCATTGATTTCTTATAGGACTTAAATGTTCCCTCCTCAATAGCCTGTCTAATCTCTTTCATCATATTATTATAAAAATACAAATTATGCAAGACACAAATTCTCATACCAAGCATTTCATTTGCCTTTAACAGGTGTCTTATATATGCTCTGCTATAATGCTTACATGCCGGGCAGCCACAGCCTTCCTCAATTGGCCTGTCATCAAGCTCAAACTTAGCATTCTTCAAATTCAGCTTGCCCTGCTTTGTATAAACATGAGCATGTCTGCCATTTCTTGAAGGATATACACAGTCAAAGAAATCAACTCCCCTGTCTACAGCTTCAAGAATATTAATCGGTGTACCAACTCCCATAAGATATGTCGGCTTATCACAAGGCAAATGAGGCACTGTTACATCAAGAATATGATACATCTGCTCAGCTGTTTCTCCTACAGCAAGACCACCTATTGCATATCCCGGCAGATCAAACTCGCTTATTCGTTTTGCATGTTCAATACGAATATCATCATATACGGCACCTTGATTAATACCAAAAAGCAGCTGATTCTTATTTATTGTATCATCAAGATTATTAAGTCTTGCCATCTCATTCTTACATCGTTCAAGCCATCTTGTTGTTCTCGCAACAGAATTCTCAACATATCTCCTGTCAGCAAGAGCAGGTGCACACTCATCAAATGCCATAGCAATTGTAGATGCCAGATTTGACTGAATCTGCATACTTTCTTCAGGTCCCATAAATATCTTTCTGCCATCAACATGTGAATTAAAGGTAACGCCTTCCTCTTTTATCTTTCTGAGTCCGGCAAGAGAAAACACCTGAAATCCACCGGAATCCGTGAGTATAGGCTTGTCCCAGTACATAAACTTATGTAAACCGCCTAACTTCTTTACAACCTCATCTCCTGGTCTTACATGAAGATGATATGTATTTGAAAGCTGTATCTGACAGCCTATTTCCTGTAAATCAGTTGTTGCAACAGCGCCCTTTATTGCAGCCGCAGTTCCCACATTCATAAATACAGGTGTCTGAACCGTTCCGTGAACAGTTTCAAAGACTGCCCTTTTTGCTCTTCCATCCTTACAAATAACCTTATACATCAAATAGTACTCCTTAATTGTTAATCATATTTAAACACAATTAATACAACACAATTACCACAGTAATAGTGAATAATCAGCATCTATAATATAATACACGCAAACATAATAATTTACAACAAATTAATGGGAAATGTATAGTCCACTTACACATTTCCCATTTATATACAAACTATATAGATAAATACATATTATTCCTTGGCCCGAAGAATTGCTGTTACAGTTTTTTCCTCATACTCACCATTATTATTTCTATAGAATACTATTTCAACCTCGTCCCCTACCTCATGGCTAATTACAAGCTCATGAAGTGTATCCATATCCTTTATCTCTTTACCATCAAAGCTGGTAATAATATCACCCGAAACAAGACCACATTTTTCAGCAGCTGAGCCGGGATTAACAGAAGAAATATATACACCCTTTGGCATGCCAAGAAGCTGTGAATACTCTTCGGTTATTGTTTGTCCCGAAATTCCAAGAAATGCATTTCCCGAGGTTTTTTCTGCAGGTGTCATGTCTTCCGACTCAATCAGACTATTTATGATATTCAATACATCTGATATTGGTAAGGCATATCCTGTACCTTCAACCGTGCTGTCAACATATTTGGCTGTATTAATTCCAATAAGCTCACCCTTCATATTCACAAGGGCACCACCACTATTACCCGGATTTATTGCCGCATCCGTCTGAATAACCTTAAGATTACCATCTTCAAGACTAAGCTCACGCTCTAATGCACTTATATATCCAACTGTAACTGATTGACCATATCCAAGTGCATTACCAATTGCTATACACGGATCACCTACCCTAAGTGACTCAGAAGAACCGATTTTTATTTCCTGTATAACTGATAAAGTATCAGCCTTAATATCTTCAATATTAACAAGAACAATAGCTGTATCATGCTGTTCATCATAGCCCTTTACTATCGCATCTGCTGTGCTATCATCAACAAATGAAACAGAAAGCTCCTTAGCATTCTCCACAACATGATAGTTTGTTACAATATAGAGATATTTGTCATCCTTGCCGATTATAATTCCGGAGCCTGCCCCCGGTGTTTCTGATTCATATGAATCAAACCAGTAATCATATCTTGTTACATATGTTCCTGTAATTGATACAATAGATGGCATAACATTCTCAGCGACATCAGCTACATCATAATTAACAGCCTCAATAGCATTACTGTTTGACTCGGATACTACAGGTTTACTATTGTCGTCTTTATTATCAGTAGCATTGTCAGAAGGTTCTGTCTTCTCATTATTATCAGATGGCTCAACAATAACCTTTGTTTCATCCTTTCCTGATATCTTATCTGCTGTAAGCTTCACGCCCCAAAATGCAATGCCGGATATTAGTCCAAATAATAATGCTGATGCACAAACCTTAAGTAATGTTATTCCAAAACCACTCTTTTTCTTTTTATCCGGCATATCAGCTGCACGTTCGCCTGGCATATCAGATTCATTTGTAACATTTGAATTATTCATGGTGTTCATGCCATTCATACTATTAACATAACTGTAACTATTAGAATTATAGTCATTTCTCGCTTTAACAGTATTTCCTGTTAATTCATTTTGTTGCATCTGAAGGCTCTCATACCAGGCAGCCATACCATTTACATTATTATTTTGATAATAACCTGAGCTATCCTGTTTCTCATCAGGCATCATGTTGTTCATATTCTCATTATCCATTATCATTACGTCCTTTCTATAAGTAATATAAATCTGATTCTAATTATTAATGCTGGACTAAGTGCGGTCGCATTTACAAATATGTTTCTTTATTTTATATTAAATAATATAATAACTATTTGTGAAGCAAATGTGTTTTAATTGTTTAAAATATTTGAATAATACTATATAATTTGTAATAAAAAACAGGAAGGCATGTTATGTTTAGAATTTGGGGCAAAATAATTAAGAATAACAAAACAATACAAGATACTGTTATATGTATAGATGATTATGAAATGAGCAGGACTAAGAAGGTTTATAAAGCACTTGATGATATATGCAACGAGTTTAACCTTGCTAATCCTGTCTGGCTTAAGAAGAATCAGGAGGATTTCATAGTACATGCAAGAACAAGATTTACAAATGATAACTTTATAGAAGCCATTGATTTTGACTATCTGGATTTTCAGGTAATTGAGGAGGATTATTAGAGATGTTTATCGTTGATAACATAAGCAAATCATATAGCAATCACAATATTTTATCTAATATCTCATTTACAGTTAATCAATCAGAATGTATAGGACTGCTAGGGGTAAATGGTTCCGGCAAATCCACATTACTAAACATCCTGTCAGGCTGTATTAAGCCGGATTCAGGAAGGTATTATTTTGACGATGACTCAGACATAGGATATCTTCCACAGGAGAATCCACTTGTTGATGATTTAACTGCTCTTGACAATATTCGTTTATGGTACAAAGGGAATACCAAGGAACTGTCAAATGACTATACTCATAGAATCTTTAACGAATTAGGAATAAATACCTTTATTAAGAAAAAGGTAAAAACACTATCCGGTGGAATGAAGAAAAGACTCAGTCTGGCAATAACATTAATAAACAGGCCTAAGCTTCTATTACTTGACGAACCACTTTCATCACTCGATATGCTATGTAAGCAGGGGATAATAAAATGCTTATGTAATTACATTAAAGATGGCGGAAGTATAATAATAGCAACTCATGAAACTGCTGCTCTCGATATATGTAATAGAATATACACATTAAAGAACGCTTCATTTAGTGAAATATATGACAGCAAATCAGGACAGGAAATATATTCAGAAAGTGAATTTTGCGATATTCTTCTTAATAGAAAATAAAGGATTATACAATGTATAAAAGACTAATATTAACCGACATAAAAAGAATAAGAAAACTATTTATTCCATTTACAATAATCTCTATCGCATTAATGATTATTGCATTCATAGTAATGTATAATTCAGACAAACTATTTAAAATTGCAAAATCAGAGACAGTAAAAATTGGAATAGTTATGGAAATATCTTCTACAGAGGCAAATACTATCTATAATGCAGTTTCTAATATGGAGAGCTTTAGCAGTCACTGTAGCTTTATTCCAATATCGGATAAAGAATCCGGCATAGATATGCTTAATAAAGAAGCTATTAGTGCACTTGTTATTGTACCAGACAACATCCTATATCTTGTAATGAATGGAACAAATCCGCCGGTTGAGGTTATATATCCAACTAATGGGACAATAAAAACATTTATAATAGATGAATTATTTGAATCATCCTCATCGCTTCTTGGCACCTCTCAGGCTGCAATATATACTGTACTTTCCATGTCAGACTACATGGGGCTTGATGAAACAAAGCAAGAGCAAATTAGTATGGAGATAAATGCATTATTTCTTAATAATGTATTATCCCGAGGAGACATATTTAGCAGGACAAATCTAAGTATTACAGGAAACAATTCAATAATCAAGCATTATTCTGCAGTAATAATATTTCTTGTATTATCACTATGTCCGTTAATGTGTATGTCATATTACAGAGCATACAATAAATCTGCATTATACCTTTTAAAGTCAAATGGTATTAGCAGACTAAAGCTTGTTACCAGCAACATTATATCTGTGTGGCTACTACTATTCTACTGCTATATGCTTTTATATATAACACTATCTGTAGCATCACATGTAATAAACAAAGAACTGGTTAACATAACACCAAAAGGAATATTTGCAGGTATTATATTATCGCTTATCATCGCTGTCGTTTCTGCCATAATCAGTCAAATACCAGTATCTACCGGCGGTGTCAGCCTTATAATGTTTGGAATTACACTAGCTACTGCATATTTGGGAGGTATGCTTATTCCAAAAGCTCTGCTGCCTGAAATATTCAAATCAATATGCCCATATACACCCGGCTATGTAATATTAAACTATATCATCAGCTGTCTATAGTATTAAAAAACGAGGATACAAATTCATGAAGAATTTAAGACTTACTTATTATTTGAGAGCATTCATATTACTTACAAAAAGAGCATTATGTAAACCTTTTGCAATAATGTGTCTATGTGCCATGCCTATTATTTCAATTATATTTCATATTATACCTGACAAAGCATTATCAACTAATATTAAAATTGGTATATTCTTTGAAGAACCCGGAATATATGATGAATTAATAATGAGTGATCTTTCTAATCTGGAAGAAGGCTTATCATTTGTATTATGTGATAATGCTGATTTTCTTATTGATAATGTTACAAACAAAACCTTTGACTGTGGTTTTATTATGCCTAATAATTATTCAGACATTTTCATTAGAAGTAATACTACTGATAAGATATCTGTTTATACCTCATCTTCGTCTTCATTTAGTGCTATCGCTAAAGAAAAGCTATATGCAAGTCTGCTTAAGGTATGTGCCCCATTAGTTATTAAGGATTATATGGAGCAAAGCGAATACTTTGACGGTTTAGATTATAGTGATACGACAATTGAACAATATTATGAACGTTATTTAAATGATGAATATGTTTTTACAATCAAGACCTCCGGAAATAACAAGAATCATACTGCATACAGTTCCTTAAACACATTTCCTGTATATGAATTAATTGGTCTGCTTATATTTGTATGCAGTCTTCTCGGTGTTCTAAATTATTATCATGATGAAGCACACCACACCTTTGACAGTATTTCAAGAAATAAGAGATTAGTTTTTAGTATAATAAATATAGCTGCCGGAGCTATTCCGTCAGCTATAATTGGATATATATCTCTAATAATATACGATTCCTCACTGAATCCTATCAGACTTCTTATTCATATACTATTATATTCAATAATATGTATTATTTATGGATTAATATATAAAATAATAACTAGAAAGCCTTCTGTCTACCAGGCAGCTCTTCCTGTAATCATTGTTGCTTCGTTACTATTCACACCTTCTTTAATAGATATAACAGAGCACATTGGCAGATTAAAATATCTATCAATGCTATTTGCTCCATATTTCTTTTAACAGAAGGTTTCATGAAGCAATTCAATATCAGCTCTTGCAGCTGTTGCTTCTGTTATCTGCTTAGTAATATAGTCATAGCTATCAACCGGAATATACACTTCAAATACAACCTCTGTTGTATACTCGGTATTTGCAATATGAATATCAGCAGAATTAAGCAAATATTGAATCTTTCCTGAATCATTATAATTAGCGGTAATCTTAGTCACATTTACTAATGACATTCTCTTGACGCCCGCATCAGCTAATGCAAGCTTTGCAGCCTCAGTATATGCCCTTACAAGTCCTCCTGTTCCAAGCAGAGTTCCACCAAAATATCTTGTAACAACAATACATATATCAACAACACTCTGTCCTGTTATTACCTCAAGTATTGGCTTTCCTGCAGTCCCCTGTGGTTCTCCATCATCAGAAAACCTGTATAAGGTATTCTCCCTTCCAATTGCAAATGCAAAGCAGTTATGTCTAGCATCATAATGCTTCTTCTTTATTGAATCAACAAATGCATAAGCTTCTTCTTCACTTGTTACCGGAACGGCATAACCAATAAATCTTGATTTCTTCTCAACTATCTCATCCTGTCCCGGGTTAATTATTGTATTATATGCCTCAATCATTTCTTCTCCGAGCTACTGCTTAACAATTTGCTAAGCTCATCCATAAATGTATTAACATCCTTAAACTCTCTATATACAGAAGCAAATCTGACATAGGCTACCTGGTCAAGATCCTTTATTTTATCCATAACAATCTCACCGATTGCTGTGCTTTCTATCTCCTTAACCTCAAGATTAAAGATTGTATTCTCAATTTCATCAATACATCTTGTAAGCTTCTCAAGAGGAACAGGTCTCTTATGACAGGATTTAATCACACCTGATTCAATCTTCGCTCTGTCATAGGCCTCTCTATTCTTATCCTTCTTTATTACTATTAATGGTATAGTCTCAAACTTTTCATAGGTTGTAAATCTTCTTCCACAAGCGTCACACTGTCTTCTTCTTCTAATAGACATACCATCTTCTGCTGGTCTTGAATCTATAACCCTAGTATCATCCTTATTACAAAACTGGCATCTCATGCTATTACTCCTTTGCACATATTATTTATCTTGTGTCATGTACACTACTCATAGTATAAGAATAACATTTTTATTAGTTTTTGTGAATATCATAACATCCATTAACTAAAATAATATCAGGTCCGATGCATGCAATATTACAAAAATCTATATAATACTCTCCTACAGAGCCAAAGCACCAAAACATTTTTCCCTGTTCAGGAACAATTATTGCTTTTATTTGACCTGTGCACGGGTCAAAATCAATATCGGCCACATATCCAAGTCGTCTGCATTCCTTACAGGTTATTACTTCTTTTTCTTTAAGATCACAAAATCTCATATAATACTCCAAATGTATTTATACTAATATATGATTATGCAATCATAAAAAGAAGTTTTAATTATGTAATAATCTTAACCGGACACTTATGCTTACAGGCACCGCAATTATTACATTTCTCAGGATCAATATGTGCAAGATTTCTATCCATTGTAATTGCCTCAGCTTCACAATTTCTAACACATAAGGAGCATCCGATACAGCCTGCACTACATGCTGCCTTAACATCAATTCCTCTGTCGTGGGAATTACATCTTACTAAATGCTCAGCATTATATGGTACAAGCTCAATAAGCTTTCTTGGACATTCGTCTATACATTTGCCACAGGCTTTGCATTTATCTTTATTGATTACTGCAATTCCGTCAATAATATCAATCGCATCAAATTCACATACCTGCTTACAGGAGCCATAACCGGTACAGCCATAAGTACATGCCTTTGGTCCGCCATTAGGATTATTCTGTGCAAGCTTACAACTCTTAGGGCCCACATACTCGTATACATCCTTAGCCTTTTCACAATCACCGGCGCACTTTACAAATGCAACATATCTTACAGTTTCTGTACTCTCAACACCAAGTGCTTCGCTTATCGCCTTAGCCACTGCCTCGCCACCTACCGGACAGGCTGAAGGAGGCATTTCTCCTTTAGCAATCGCAGCAGCAAGTCCGTCACAACCAGGAAAGCCACAACCGCCACAATTATTACCCGGCAGCAGCTCTCTTACTGCTATTTCCTTTGGATCAACCTCAACCTTAAACTTCTCTCCGGCTACACCTAAAAGAACACCTATCAAAATACCTACGCCACACACTACTGCGGCAGCAATAATTATCTCTGTCATATAAGCACCCTCCTATATCAAGCCTGAAAATCCAAAAAATGCAATAGCCATCAATCCGGATGTAATAAGAACTATTGGTGTACCTTTAAAGGATTCAGGAATCGGACTATATTCCAGCTTTTCTCTAATTCCTGCAAGAATTACTATAGCAATTGTAAATCCAACTGCAGAACCAAATCCATTTACAATACTCTGGAATATAGTATAACCTTCTTGAACGTTTGAAATTGCAATTCCAAGTACAGCACAGTTTGTAGTAATAAGAGGAAGATATACTCCAAGTGATTCGTATAATGATTTCATATTCTTCTTAAGGAACATTTCAACAAACTGAACAAGTGCTGCTATTACAAGAATAAATACTATTGTATTTAAATATTCCAGTCCTAATCTCTGAAGAATTCCATAATAAATAATACTTGTTGCTGCAGATGCTATTGTCATAACAAATATAACTGCCATGCCCATTCCTGTAGCTGTATTAACACTCTTTGATACTCCAAGGAAAGGACAAAGTCCAAGAAACTGACTTAATATTACGTTATTTACTAGTGCCGCACCAATTGCCAATAATAAAATATTCATTAATGTCTACCTACCTTTCCTTGTTTTCTTCGTTTGATTTTTTATCGTTTGATTCCACGTCATTTACTTCACTAATAGGGCTCTTTTCAAGCTTCTTGCCTGCACACATTATATTTGCACAGCCCGCACAAGCTTCCGGTTTACATGAAACCTGTACACTGTCTTTTGATGCAGCAAGCTTCTTTGCATTTCTTTTGTTGATAAATGCAACAAGAAATGCAAGTACAAAGAACGCTCCCGGTGCAAGTACAAATATTGTAATTGGAGTATATAATCCAAATACATCACCTATTCCTTTAAGTACTCCTTGCTTACCCTGAAGAATATTTCCTTCTCCTAACACCTGATATCCGAATACACAGCCTTTACCTATTAGTTCTCTGAAGGCTCCAATTACGGTAAGTCCAATGGTAAATCCAAGTCCCATTCCAAGACCATCAAATATTGATGGAAGCGGTTTATTCTTAGAAGCATAGCTTTCTGCTCTACCAAGAATAATACAGTTAACAACTATAAGTGGAATATATATACCAAGACTAGCATTTAGTGATGGCAAATATGCCTGCATTAAGAACTGTATTATTGTAACAAAGGATGCAATAATAACTATAAATGATGGTATTCTAACCTTATCAGGAATAACCTTTCTAAGAATTGATATAACAAGGTTACTCATAACAAGAATACAGGTTGTTGCGAGTCCCATTCCGGCACCATTAATAGCTGCAGAGGTAACTGCAAGTGTAGGACACATACCAAGCATTTGAACAAATGTTGGATTCTCCTTCACAATACCATTGTATAATCTCTCAGTACATTTATTCATATCTTAGTTACCTCCCCTCATGTAGTTTACATAACTAAGTCCCGCATTTACTGCATTTACAACACCGCTTGTAGTAATTGTTGCACCACTAAGTGCATCAATCTCATTATCAGCTGTCGCGCCCTGCTTAGTATATTCAAACTGCTCTACATTCTTATCAGCAAATTGCGATTTGAAGCTGTCCTTATCAGCCTCCATACCAAGTCCGGCTGTTTCACTTAGTGAAAGGAAGGAAATACCTGTTGTAGTACCATCTAAATCCACGCCCATGGCAATCTGCATATATCCGTTATATCCCTCATGTGAATTAATAACTAAAACATAGCCTATATCATTTCCCGTATCATCTTTAGCAATAACAATCTCTTCAATATCACACTTGTAGCCATTATCAGCCAGATAATTCTTAGCATCTTCATAATTTATTTCCATTACATCGAAGCTGTCTGCAGCAGCATAGACTTCCTTATAAGCTTCTTCCTTAGCCTTTTGATTGGCATCTTCAATTGGCTTCTTAGTTATCTTCTGAACATATGCAAGTGCAAGTCCTGCAATAATTGTAATTACAAATATTGCTACTGTTGCAATTACTATTGACCTTACATTCATTCTGCTTCTGCTGCCGGAATTAGACTCTCCATCCTTAACATCTGCACCATAACCAAAGGATTTAGGCTGAGTAAATCTCTCGATCAGAGGCACAAGAAGGTTTGAAAAGATAATTGCATATGAAACACCCTCCGCAGAACCGCCATATATTCTAAACAAGAACGTAAGAACACCAAGAATAATACCAAATACTATCTTTCCATTAGGAGTAATAGGTGATGTAACATAGTCAGTTGCCATAAAGAATGCTCCAAGCATCAGTCCACCACCACATAAATGGGCAGCAAGATATGACAAATCAAAGCCTCTTCCAGACGCAAGTGCGTATATCATAATACATATGGCAAAGGTTCCAATATATACAAATGGTATAGTGACCTTTATTATCTTTCTTGCAACAAGAAATACTGCACCTGCTAAAATACATATTACTGATGTTTCACCGATTGTTCCCGCAATATTACCAAAGAACATATCTGTTACATTTACCGTTCCACCATTCTTTAGAATAGCCAGAGGTGTTGCAGTTGTAATACCGTCATATGTAAAGCTTGTCATTTGTCCTGCAAAGGATATAAGCAGAAAGCATCTGGCGCCAAGAGCAGGATTCATAAAGTTGTATCCAAGGCCACCAAATAACTGCTTAACAATTACAATTGCAAATGCACTACCAAGAATAGCCATCCATATCGGAACACAAGGCGATAAGTTAAGAGCAAGTAATAATCCTGTTACTACTGCACTCATATCACTTATTGTTGTTTTTCTCTTAAGCACAACCTGTGAAAGCCACTCAAAGAATACACATGAAACAATACATGTAAGTATTATCATAAGTGCATTTAATCCAAAATTAATAACTCCAAACACAGCTGCGGGAATTAATGCAATAACCACATCAAGCATAATTCCTGTTGTTGTCTTCTTATCCCTGACATGAGGAGATGATGATATTTTAAATGCGTTTTCCATTTTAGTTCCTCCTCTACTTCTTCTTGTTTGCAAGAATCAATTTTCTTGTTCCTGCTATAGTCTGAGTCAAATGACGTTTTGCCGGGCAAATGTATGAGCAACAGCCACATTCACAGCATTCCATGCCTTCATGCTTCAAAAAGTTATCTATATCGCCATGCTCTGCATACTTTGCAAGCATTGAAGGTACAACACGACCGGGACATACATCAACACATCTTCCGCATCTGATACAGTTTGATGGTTCAAGAGCCGCAACCTCATCATGGCTCATACATAATAATGCTGAAAGCCCTTTTACAGCTGGTACATCAAGAGAATAAATGGCTCTACCCATCATAGGTCCGCCTGCAACAATTTTCTCAGGCATAATACCATCCTTAAAACCACCTGCTGCCTCAATTATCTCGTTAAGATTTGTTCCTGTTCTGACAAGAAGATTGCATGGTTTTTCTATAGCATCACCCGTAATTGTCACTACTCTGTTGATAAGAGGTCTACCCTCTATTACAGCCTCATAAATAGCATGAATCGTATCTACATTATGTACAATACATCCGGCATCAGCAGGAAGCATCTTTGAATTAACATATCGCCCTGTATTAGCATATATAAGCTGTCTTTCTGCTCCCTGAGGATATTTTGTTTTAATTTCATTTACCTTAATCTTGTCATTGCCGGCAAGCTTCTCCCTAAGAAGCTTTATTGCCTCAGGCTTATTATCCTCAATTGCAATAATACCCTTAGCATGGTCAAACATATTAATACATATAGTAAGGCCCTGTATTATCTTATCAGCTTCCTCCATCAGTCGTCTGTAATCAGAGGTAAGATAAGGCTCACACTCAGCACCATTTACAATGATATAATCAATATCTGCTTCATTCTTTGGAGTAAGCTTAACATTTGCAGGAAAGCCTGCACCACCCATACCAACTATACCGGCTTCTTTGATTATCTCCCTAATATCCTCAGTGTATAATGCAGAAAGGTCCATTACCTTCTCAGCAAAGTTGACTTCTTCAAACAAACCATCGTTTTCAATCACTATTGAATTAACCTTTGTTCCACCTGTAGTAAGTCTTGGTTCAATAGTCTTAACAGTACCGCTTATTGAAGAATGAATATTTGCTGATACAAAGCCTGCTGCCTCAGCTATCTTCTGTCCTACTAATACTCTGTCTCCCTTCTTAACGATAGGAGTCGCCGGTGCACCTATGTGCTGACTCAAAGGGTATACACAATCTCCCTTAGGAAGATACTCCTTAATCGGCATATCCATAGAAAGCTCTTTACCCTCATATGGATGAATTCCGCCTGCGAAAGTTAACAAACCCATCAAAATTCCTCTTTTCTATAAAAATATTTTAAATTTCATAATTCAATTAGGATAAGCTATTATAGCTCTTTGAAAATCCTTATCTATAATAATACTTAAATGACGCAAAAACAACAAAAATATACTATTTAGGCAGCATAACACTCCTTGAAATAATTGAAGCAATTAATCCAATAATAATACCGGCAACTGTTCCGGAAATTAGCAAAACAGGTGCATATCCCATAATAGTCTGATTCTCCATAATAACAGCAGCTAATATAAGCTGCCCCATGTTATGTGCAACACCGCCACATATGCTTATACCTGTTACTCCAAATATCTTTGTAGTTTCAATAAGCTTCATAATAATAATGCTAAATGCGGCTCCTGCCAAGGAATATATCATAACTGATATATTACCAAATAATAGTGACGCCAGACATACCCTTATCAGAGATACAATAACAGCATCCTTGAATCCCATTTCAACTAATACAATCATTGTTACAATATTTGCAAGACCAAGCTTTATTCCCGGTATTGCCAGATTTATTGGAATAAAGGATTCTATATATGAAAATATCATAGCCACAGCAACCATCATACCAAGAATAGTTATTCTTCCTGCGCTATATTTTCTGCCACCGGCGTTATATTTTATTTTGCCTGTACTACTATTTCTTCTTTTATATTTCTTTTTCTTATTTGCTACCAATTCTTCTTATCCTGCTATTTTATATCATAATCTGACTTATCACCATCAGACACCTCAATTACTACCTTATGGGGAACACACACAATATTTTCTCCATTTTTTGAAACAGAACCCATCTTCTCACATAGCTTGTCCGGGCAATCTGCCTCCCTGACATATGCCGCACCATCATTAATAACAAGAGTATTTGTTCCATTATCTGTTTCAATAATATAGCTCTCATCCTTATCAAGATTCTTTGTACATATTAGCTTGCCTTCAACAAAGACCTTTACCAAATGACCATCACTTCTCGTAAACCTGATACAAAGCATCATTATGATGCCTGCAGCAATAAAAACTGCTGCCAATATAAAATCTTGTTTTTTAATCATTTTGCCACCTTGTACTCGCTATTTTTCAATAGAAAGTTATTGCTTATTCCATCTGTTATATAAATATTCTTATCCGAATCAATAAGTATTGCTTCAGCACCATAGCTACTAATTAACTCTAGGGCCTTATCCTTGCCAAGAAGAACTGCAAGTGTAGACAATCCATCGCTAAGAAGCCCATTGTCACAAATAACAGTAGCAGAAATAATACCTTCATCAGCAGGGTAACCTGTCAATGGATTAATAATATGATGATATCTCTTTCCATTCACCTCAAAATATTTCTCATAATCTCCTGAGGTAGACATGAATATAGCATTCTTATCTTTAGCACATAGTTCAACAATCCCCATAACTTCCCCTGTTTCTCCTCGCGGATTCCTAATTCCAATCTTAAAGTCCTCATTATCGGGTTTATTTCCGTATACAACAATACTTCCACCTATTGATATACATGCTCCGGTCACATCACTTTGTTTTAAATAATCATACACCCTGTCACAACCAATACCTTTTCCAACAGAACCAAGATCAATTGACATATTATCCTGATTAATAACAACATAATATTTCCCGTTATCATCAGTTATGCAGATTTTACTCATATCAACATTTTTCAATTCATTTTGAATATCATTGTCTGACGGTACTGCTTGCAATCCATCCTCAATTCCCCACAGCTTAGCAAGAGGTCTTATAGTAGCATCAAGAAGACCTCCACTCTTAATATTCAGCTCCTTAACCGTAATTAGATATTCAGCAAGCTCTCTGCTTACTTCATAAGGATTTCCCGGTATATAATCATTATTAAGCTTATAAACCTCAGACTGTTCCTTTCTCCACGAGATATCATTTGTCTCAAGACTACCTAGAAGTTCTTCAATCTCCTCGATATTCTTATTGCCGGATGGTCCGTATACAGTAACATTCAGCACAGTTCCCATGCTAAATCCGGTCTCACTGTATTTTGTTTCTTTTCTTGTTTTTATACCGTCTATGATTATAAAGCAAATAAAACCTATTATCATCAGGCAAATAATTACAATAGCAGTATATTTTTGTTTTTTGCTACGCATTTCCATATAATCTCCAAGTTATAAAACACATAATATTAGAAAAAGGCTGTTACCTATTGCAACAGCCCCCTTACTATAATTACTTATCCTCTGTATATAGATAATATATCCTTTGTTTCAAAATAATTAGATGCATAATCCTTATATATGGCATTATCTGTCATTACATATACAAATACATCACCCTGACCTTTAATTCCTTCAAGTGCAGAAGGTTCTATCGCTAATGATATGTCCTCTGTTGAAATTGCAAAAGTAAATCCTTCTGTAACATAAGTATTAAATGCGTTCATAACGCCAAACCACACATCACTTCCAAGCTTAGCATTACTAATATTAACACTGTTAGCTCTAGGAATTGAAAGATACAAATCAGCAATCATATCTGTTCCAATTGAAAGAAATACCTCGCTTCCAAAAACCTTTGTATTAACACTTCTTAATACTTCTGCTGCCTTATCAGGCATGCCGATTGCCGACTTAGTTCCATCAAATACTTCTTTATTACCAATATATTTCTTATCAAGAATATTCATGCATTTAATAATCTTATTATCATTAAGAGGATTTGGCATTATACTGTCAACCTTATAAAATTCCTCATTTGCAATAATCTCATTAAACAACAGGCTCTTCACATCAAAAAACTTAGCAAGAAGTGCAGGCTTATAATCCATATATTTTATTGCTGCTTTTATCTCATTAATATCTCTTAATTCCATTTCATTAAGTCTCCTTATATAAAAGTCCTTATCAAATAGCACATATCATTATTACTAAGTGATTTTATAATATGGTCATGCTAAAGTCAACAGCAATCATCATACTTCATCTTATGCTATCTTTGGAATTCATCACATACCATCTCTCTTAAGGTATATCTGAATGACTTCTCATACTCAATATCCTCATTAATGCTATGGCTTACTTCCTCAAAAAAGCTTTGGTTTATATCCTCCATAGAGAAAATAACAGGATAGTTACTATTAATTCCAAAGAACATTACAGCTCCATCTATTGTCTCTTTTCCAAATTCCTTTTGAAACAATTGCTTACACTCACTATCACATGTAAGAACATGGCTAATCCCATTAAGTGTCTTTGATAGCATATCAGTTCTAATAATATAGCCATCACAATCAATTGCCCAATCCGGAATCACATCCGGCTTAACTAATACAATTACAGGAAGATGTCTGCTTTGATTCAGAATAAGCTTATGCAATTCCTCATAATTCATACAGTTAATTCCCATATTCTCATTTAACATAATATCCCCATCAATATAACCTACCTGATAAAAGATATCCTTCATAAATTTTGGTCTATTGTAATGACGCTCTCTTGAATATATTGTCTCGCATACATTCCTTGCAGTCAGCAGAATTCTTCCATCAATATGTATAAGTTCTGCTGTTATATGCCATATTACGCCAGGCTCATCATTGCTTATCTGCTGCATATCCATAATAAATGATCGGCCATCGTAATTTATTCGAAGCTTATAGCCTATTGTTTCGTAGCCAACATTAGTCATATTCTCAGGCATCTGGGTAAACACCGTCTTAATATGCTGATAAGCCCAGTCATATATAATAGCACATGCCTTCTCATAGCCCGTTTCAGGAAGATAGATAGTCTGTGAATATACAACATCTGATACAAGCGGCTTTATCTCCGGCTTAATCTCCTTGCTTGATACTCTGACAAACTGCTCCTTATCAAGAAGGCTGGATATATATTCATCCTTGACAATCTCCTTATTAATCAGATATATTACCCTGTCAGGTGTAAGCTCCTTATGATATTTCTTATTAAGAAGAATATTTACAAGCTCTCTTTTTGTAACGCTATGAAAACGTTTAACAACCTCAGGGTTATTATCAAAATAATCTCTTAACTCCTGCTTTAAATGGTCCTGTGTAATTCGCAGTCTGTATTTACTTCTAAGAGCATTCTCCCAGTTTTTCTCCTCCAGCTGCGCTGCATTAATACTATCAAATATCTGAACAATAGACCAATCACAGAGCTCAAGATTAGCAATGATACTATTCATAACACGTGACAGCTTCTCCTGACCGGTCCACAAGTCCTGCTCACCCTCACCATCACCAAGCTTATACTTATAACGCATCTCATGCTCTATCTCATGCCAGCCCTCAAACAATATTGTTCTAAGCTGAACCTCAAAGGTCTGGTCAATTGGATGTTCCCATACCATTGAAGGAATATTACGTAAATATTTACTAGGCAGTTTAAATACACCATTGCACTTTTGTGCTCCAAACTGATTCTCACCATTATCAGATTTAGACCAGTTATCAAGCATAAATGTATCCTCAAGTATACTTTCACATATACTTATATCCTCAGAATAAAACAAATTGATACGAATACCAATTAAGTCCTGTATCTTCTTGCCCCCACCTTCTGAAGAATACTTTCCCTTCGCAAGCTTTTTTCTTACAGAGCTCTCTGTCTTCACTCTCGACATACTATGAAAATATATGCCTGCATTATTTAATTTTGTACACAATGCCTGCTGAAGAGCCAGTCTTACATGATTAAGCTCCTCAACATCTCTATCAGATAATAATCTGATATCACCCTCACCAATATTCAAATGTTATCTCATACCTTTCATTATATAATCCAAAACACTACTTGTTTAGTATAACATATTTTGCACCAGAATTAACCTAAAAAATGCTAATTTATTTTATTTCTATTGCAATCAAAATATTCTTCATGATATAACATACTACGGAGGTACAACCATGATTTTAGATTGTCAGAATATAACAAAAGCATACGGAATTAATACAATTCTAAGCAATATATCCTTTCATCTTGAAGAAAAGGAGAAAATGGCTATTGTAGGAGTAAATGGTGCCGGTAAAACTACTCTTTTAAATATTATTATGGGAAAAGAAAGCTCTGATGAAGGTCAGGTAGTAATTGCTAAGGACAAAACCATAGGATATCTGTCACAGCATCAGGACACAGAATTTCACTCTACTGTTTATCAGGTAATGCTTGATGCGGTTAAGCCAATAATTACGCTTAAAGACAACATCCGTCAGCTAGAGCTTGATATGAAACATCTTACAGGTGAAGAGCTTGATAGTACCCTTGAATTGTATAATAGATATACACATGAATTTGAGTATAAAAACGGCTATGCAATAGAAAGCGAAATAATAGGAGTATTAAAAGGTCTTGGCTTTGAGAAAAATGACTACGACCGCCATACAGACACCTTATCAGGCGGACAAAGAACGAGACTTTCACTTGGTAAGCTCCTCCTTACTAAGCCGGATATAATTATTCTTGATGAGCCAACAAACCATCTTGATATGAATTCTATTACCTGGCTCGAGGGTTATCTCTCCTCATACAAGGGAAGCATAATAATTGTATCCCACGATAGATATTTCCTAGATAAAATTGTAACAAAGGTTGTTGAGATTCACCAAACTCAAAGCCATATATATAATGGTAACTATTCCTACTATTCCGGTAAAAGAGCTGAAATACGAGCAAATCTTATGAAGGCATATCTAAATCAGCAGCAGGAAATTAAACATCAGGAAGCTGTAATCGAAAAGCTTAAACAGTTTAATCGTGAAAAATCAATAAAAAGAGCCGAAAGCAGAGAAAAACAGCTTGCAAAGGTTGAACGACTTGATAAGCCAACAGAGATAAACACTGAAATGAAGCTTATACTTGAACCGGAAACCATTAGCGGTGAGGATGTCCTTACAGTTTCATCACTTTCAAAGTCATTTGGCAATAATACACTATTTAGCGAACTTGATTTCTCCATAAAGCGTGGCGAACACGTTGCACTTATTGGGGGAAACGGATCAGGCAAGACTACAATTCTTAAGATAATAAACAAACTGATACCAAAGAATAGCGGTACAGTATCACTTGGCTCGCGTGTTCAAATTGGCTACTATGATCAGGAGCATCAGGTACTTAATATGTCAAATACTATTTTCCAGGAAATTAGTGATGCTTATCCTGATATGTCAAATACAAGAATAAGAAATGTACTCGCAGCATTTTTATTTACCGGTGATGACGTATTCAAACAGATTTCAACACTAAGCGGTGGAGAAAAAGGACGTGTATCTCTGGCAAAGCTTATGCTCTCTACTGCTAATTTCCTTATTCTTGATGAGCCGACTAACCATCTTGATATTGTATCAAAGGAAGTACTTGAAAATGCAATAAGAAATTACACTGGAACAGTTCTTTATGTATCACATGACAGATACTTTATTAACCAGACTGCGACAAGAATACTCGAGCTAAAGGATAAAGCACTTTATAATTACATTGGAAATTATGACTATTACGAAACTCATAGAATTAGCAGTACAAATGACGACGTAACCTTTACTAAAGTGTCTGACACTTCCATGGGTATACAAGAAAAGCAGGAATCACAGGCTAAGCTTACCTGGCAGGAAAACAAAGCAAAAGCAGCCAGACAAAGGAAGAAGGAAAATGACCTTAGGCGTCTTGAAGCAGAAATAGAAAAGCTTGAAAATCAAATTACTGCTATTGATGAAGAATTTGCCATTCCTGAAAACGCAACAAATGTTAGTTTACTAACCTCTCTTACTAACGACCGTAATGAAGCCGAGAAGAAATTAAACGAATTATATGAAAGCTGGGAAGAATTATCCCTTGAAGTATAAAAGAATCCCGCCTTATACCGGTAAGTAACTGTATCATAACAGTTCATATTCCAATAAGGCGGGATTATTTTATTATATCGTATATCTCTCTAAAATATACACATATTATTTACCAAATATTTTTACAATCTTAGTTGCAACCTCACTTGAAGCACCAAGTGGTATCTCATAGCATGTATTGCTGACATATACCTCACTACTTGATCCCATACCGCCATGAATACACCAATGTGTTGCATCATTATTATAATATGGTCCCCATGTTCTGATTGATGCTTCAGCCTGCTTCTCTGATACACCTAAACTCATAAGATATGCCTTTACATCTGAAGCGCTGTCAAATTTGCCAAGATACAAAGCAACATGCTCATAATCCCCACCAGCCTCATATACGATAACATCACCTGGTGCAAGATTATCATATGAGAATCCAACAATATTAGCATTAAGAGTATATTCCTTGCTCTCCTGCCATGCTTTGCCATCGGATAATACGACATCAGCTGTTACATCAGTGTTAACCCATGCGGAGCAATTATTTGCAGAATTAATAACAATTCCACCCTCGTCAAAGCTGTTGAACTTAATACTGTTCTTAACACTCTCATCGCTTCCACCTGCATACTGAAGTGCCTTAGCAACAAATACATTACATGGTATTCCTGTAACACCTAACAGATTCTTCATTACACGTTTCATCCATACATCGTAGTCACAATTCATAGCACCGCTAAATACTCTGTTATATGCCTTACCAAATTTGTCAAAACGATATACATAATCTCCAACAGAAACAGCTTCATCACATGTGCATATTCCATTTGCATCACTCTGATAATATACCATCTGGCCATTAATCATTGCCTTTTGAATACCGGCTGATGACTTAAGTAATCCATAACCTGTTTTATATACTGATTTCTGTATACTCTTATCAAAGTAAACATACTTGAATACCTTGCCTGACTTGCTAATATAAGCTGCCTCATTATCAGAAATAGTATACCAACCTCTATTAGTTACTTTTCTACCCTTTTTATTAAAACAGTAAAACCTTCCATTAACCTCAGCAATAGTCTTCTTGGCCTTAACCCAATTTGAGTTTACATAATTCCAATATGTTTCTTGATATGAGCTATCTGAATATCCCTTTGTATAGAAGATAGAACTAACCATGCCTTTATTATTTGTACGCATCTGCTTCTTATCAAACTTTGGTATCCAGGTATTCTTCGCTGCTTTCCACATACCATTATTATTATAATAATACTTGTAGGTCTTTCCCTTAGAAGTAAGCTTATTAAGTACAATGCCCTTCTTTATATAATAATAATTCTTCTTATTTTCTTTATACCACTTAGTACCCTTATATCTGACACCCTTTTTATTAAAGAGATAATATGTACCATCAATATTGTATATACCTTCTTTAGCTAATGACCAAACGCCATTATTTAGTACTCTGAGCTTGTTCTTATACTTTCCTCTGTAAGAATCAGAATAATAAATTTTAGTACATATACCATTCTCATTATAATATTTGTAAATTGTATTATGCTTTATCCATGTATTAGTAACTGCAATACCGCTCTCATTAAAGTAGTAATAGTAACGTCCTGTCTTCTTCTCTGAATTACAAAGCATTAATCCATCTACAAAATAGAATGTACTGCCCTTAATAACAGTTAGTCCATTAGCAAGTGCCCCATTACTACCAAATCTGTAATTAGTTCCATCTATTTTAATATATGAATTCTTAACAGGAGCTATCGCAGAACCGGTATATCTCATACATGTAACACCATCAAAAACATATGAAACATGACCATTATTGATTTTTATCTTATTATCATTTACTGTATACCAGCCATCAACACTAACAAGTACTCCTTCATTATACAGATTATAATATCCTGATATCTCCACAACATCAGAAGTAAGCTCACCATCTGTATAGTGAATTCCCTCGTATAAGCCTGTAAGCTTTACAGTAAAATCGTCATTATAAGCAAGCTTTGTTATCTTTGTTGTATACTCAGCCTTCTTATTTGAAAATGTAATAGCTATCTCCTTAGAATCCTTATTATATTTCTTAGATTCAAGCTTGACAAAACTATTCTCATTATAAGTTCCGTTGTACCTGCTGCTTCCATCAGCAACAACAACATAATAATTATCCTCAAACTTTATCAGGCAATAGGTAACCCCTGTACCTGAATCCTTTGCTGATGCAATATAATAATCTGATTCCTTAGCAAAATCTAAATTAAATGTACCATCAGTAGCATTAGTAAACTTATGCTTTCTTTTATTAACCTGAAGTGTATCAGCAGCAACCGCATCAAATATTGTTGCTATATCAACTGTATCATCACTAACCTCTGTGTCATCTTTTACAAGCTCATCTGCATGTACTCCAACTACATTAGTCATTAATATTACTACGACTAATATGAGTGCAATAAAATGATGTAAAATTCGTTTCATATAATCCTCCTAAAACTGTAACAATGTATTAAAGAACAAGTTTAAATTGTTACAATTTCTTTACAAAATAAGTTCGTTTTTATTAACACAAGGCTTAGTATACAATATTATGTAACATAAGTCAAATATTTCTGTAACATTTCTTATTTTGTATCTAAAAAAACAGGATTATTTTGTCATATTATAGAGTTTTTCATATACTCCACCCCTGCTTAACAGCTCCTCGTGAGTTCCAATCTCAGCAATACCTTCATAGTCAAGAACCAGAATCTGTTCAGCATTTCTTATTGTTGATAGGCGGTGTGCTATTACAAATGTAGTTCTCTTCATTGCCAGCTTCTCTAAAGATTCCTGCACTACTCTTTCACTTTCATTATCAAGAGCCGATGTAGCCTCATCAAATATTAATATAGGTGGATTCTTAAGAAATACCCTTGCAATAGCAAGACGCTGTTTCTGACCTCCTGACAGCTTAATGCCTCTTTGTCCTATATCAGTTTCATATCCATCAGGTAACGACATAATAAATTCATGTGCATTTGCATTCTTAGCTGCTTCAATTATTTCATCTCTTGTTGCATCAGGCTTACCATATGCAATATTTTCAAGGATTGTACCTGCGAACAAATAAACATCCTGCTGAACTATTCCAATATGTTTTCTGAGGCTGCTTAAGGTTATACTTCGTATATCCTTACCATCTATACTAATTGTTCCACCTGTTACATCATAAAACCTTGGAATAAGCGAGCAAAGAGTTGTCTTTCCTGCGCCAGAGGTACCAACTATCGCAATATAATCTCCTGCATTTACCTTTAAAGAAATATGATTCAGAACCTTTTCAGCATTATCCTTATATTTGAAAGACACATCATCAAATACAATTTCTCCTCTTACATCCTGAAGCTCCTTTGCATCTTCTCTATCTGCAATATCGGGTACAATATCCATTATTTCCCTAAATCTCTCAAAACCACTATAACCATTTTGAAACTGCTCGGTAAAATCAACTAATGTCTTAATAGGCTCTGTAAATACACTTATATATAGAAGAAACGTAATAAGATCACTTATATTCACCATTCCCTTTGCTATAAATATGCTTCCGGCTATAATAACATTTACCTGAATAAGCACGGTAAAAACGCCTACTCCCGCCTGAAAGCAACCCATATATCTGTAGCTGCTTTTCTTAGCTTCAAGGAAGCCATCATTACCCTTTTTAAATTTACTATTCTCAATATCCTCATTTGCAAAAGACTTAACTACCCTTATACCTGAAAGATTGTCTTCAATTTGCGCATTAATGTCTGCTATTTTAACTCTGTTCTTTCTGAAAGTAGCTCTCATCTTTTTATTAAGGAAGTATGCAAATGCAAACATAAAAGGTAATACCACAAATGCAGCAAGAGCAAGATATGCATTTATATTCAGCAATATAATAAATGCACCTACTATCTTAAGAAGCGACAGTATAATGTTTTCAGGGCCATGATGCAACAGCTCAGTAATATCAAACAAATCAGATGTTATCCTGCTCATAAGCTGTCCAACCTTTGCATCATCATAGAATGAAAAAGAAAGCTTCTGCATATGGTCAAATATCTCTGCTCTCATATCATATTCCATCTTAGCACCCATAACATGTCCATAGTTACCAATAAAATATCTGCTAAACAAATCAATCAACAACAGAGTTGCAAGAAATAAACCTATCCACACAACCTGCTTTAATATCTCGTCTGACTTCTTATATATAAGTACAGAAGTAACATACCTTACAACAAGAGGAATCGTAAGTGCAACACAAGCAGATATCATCGCAAAGAACATATCGGCAAAGAATATATTCAAATATGGTTTATAATAACCAAGCATTTTCTTAACATTACTTTTCATAATTGTCTCCTTTAATCTATAGTCAGTAAATATACCACATGAATGTATCTATTATCACTAAAACAACATAATATATAATTTACAAAAAAACACAACAAATTACAACCAAAAGGTTGACATTCTTTCAAAAATATATATAATATATTTTGTGCTTAAAACCAAAACAATTTTATACAATTTAGGGGATTGGTCAAATGGTATGATAGGGGTCTCCAAAACCTTTGGTGGGAGTTCGATTCTCTCATCCCCTGCTAAGAATAAACTCAGATACTATAATGCATAGTTTCTGAGTTTTTATTTTTGCTCTATAATTGATAAACCTGTAATCAAATAATGTTATCCGCAAAATACTTACTAAATATAATTCCCTAATTATAGAAAGCAAAAAAAGAAAACCATATTATGGTTTTCTTTTTTATTATATCAACTATTAAATGTACCTTCAGAATTTCATACAGAAAGCATTGCTGCCATCTTCTACCTTTGCAATTCTTCTCAAACCTTTAAGGATAAGTCTTCGACCTATTAGTACTTCTCAGCTGAATG
>JAEDHX010000012.1 GCA_016296785.1 Coprococcus sp.
GCTTGAATCAGCTAATGAAGTAGCATGGGCAATCGGAGAGCACGTTTCGAATGGAAGCATTACTGATTTTGCACGTCTTATGACAGATACGGCAAAGGAGCTTGGTTGTAAGAATACCAGCTTTTCTAATGCAAATGGTCTCCATTCGGACAACCATTATACTACCTGCTATGACATGGCTTTAATTACAAAAGCGGCTCTTTCACTACAGGATTTTCGCACAATAACCTCTACAACGAGTTATAGTGTTTCGCCAACAAATCTATGTGATATTGAAAGACCTCTTAATCAGCATTGTAAGATGATAGTTCCTTACGAGTCATATTATTATGAATATTGTGAGGGTGGTAAGACAGGTTATACAGACGCGGCTAATAACACTCTTGTTACCTGGGCTAAGAAGGATGATACAGAGCTTATCTGCGTAATTATGGACTGCATGGGTTCCTGGAATACATATACAGACTCAAAGGCATTGTATGATTACTGCTTTAGCTCCTTTAACCATACATCAGCAGAAGGCTTCTTCAGTTTTTCTGATGAAGACAACAAGACTGCTATTAATATGTTAAATACCAGCTATAACTCAAGCTATGATGGCGAGATTTCATTATATATTGACAAGGACTTCTATTTGTCAATAAAGAATGACTGGAATACAAACAATATTCTGACATATATTACTTATAATGATAATATTACCTATGATGAGAATAACAATTCATATAACATTGGAAGTATTACATTTAGCTATGAAGGAAATGTTATCGGAAGTACATCAATATTTGCATCAGGCTTTGTTTCTAATGAAACCCAACAGGTGATAAACGATAACTCAATTAATACACAGGCTGACAATTCCGGCTTGACCGAAAACAAAAAGCACTCGTTTGCTAAAATACTACTAATTATATTTGCGTTGCTAGTAATACTTTTTATGCTTTACACATACTATGTCAGATTACAGCGACGTAAGAAAGCATTAAAACGAAGAAGATACAACGCGCAGTATTATAGAAAGAGAAATTAATGCTTATGACGTATCATATAAGCAGCTTATAAGCATTAATATTTATTAACAAAGGAGTAAGCCATGGACAACTCATCAATTGAAAATCTTAAAATAGTCAGAGCATCCAACAAGAGCATGCTCGAATATTTTAATGGTTTATATGTGCAAAAGCTTGAAATGGTACAGAATTTAAAAACTGAACAATTTGAATTAAAGGTTAAAATTGATGAGCTTGTTAAAACACTAGATGTTTATTCCTTTAAAAATAGTGCCGGACACAATGTATTTTCACCATTTTCAACCGGTACAACAATCCAGCAGGAGAAAGCGCTTCAGATTGAAGGTCAGCTAAGAGATTTACTTGATGTCCAGATATCAATCGATGCAAAGATTACTAAGCTGGAAAAAGAAATTGATGATTTAAAGAAATATATCAACAATCTTGTCAACTCTACAAAAAAACTTGATGAGCTGTTGAGTGAAGCTAGTGACAGCACAGAGCCTGAAAGTGCATTATTAGAAGCAGCAACAGACAGCCAGACTGAAGATAAAGAAATCAACCATGGCTATAATATCCTAAGGCTTCAAAACCATGACAGATGTCTTCTTGCAGATAAGCTAAACGAAACAATCGCTGAAACAGTTGACAGCAGTATTCATAAGCTTGAGGTTCTGTCCTGGATGATGAAATCAGACATTAACAGGGCCAAGGTTACTCTGGAAGAGCTTATTGCTAATAATAAACAGCTTCTTTCTGATATAGATAACATGATTGAGGAGCTTGTCTGCGATATAGATACAAAAGAGCCTGTATGGACTTTGTTAAATGATATCATGCTTGAATACAAGGATTCTCATCCTGAATGTGTAATCGAATCAGATATTGAATGTCCTGATTATGAGATTAATATTTCACCAATTATTACGTCAAACCTGATTTATATTATTCGGGAAATAATGGATAATGCATTTAGCCACTCTAATGCAAACAGAATTGTTGCCAAGATATTTATCAGCAGCCGCCTTATTGATGTATTTATAAATGATAACGGCGTAGGCATAGACAGCAGCTATGATAATGTTGCACCTTGGCATAGCGGCATAAACAGAATTAAAGAAATTATATATCTATTGAATGGACAATTTAAGATAGATGGTGATATAATCAGCGGAACAAATGTAAGATTTTCTTTTCCGCTTGATACAAAATAAATAGACAATATTGCCAGAAAGATTGAGGTTATTATGAAAGAGAAAATAGTAGAACTTATTTCACAAAATATTGAGGGAATGACGAATGACGATATCTCGTTATCAATTGAGATACCACCTCGTCCTGAAATGGGCGATTATGCATTTCCATGCTTCAGACTTGCAAAGACAATGAGAAAAGCACCTAATATGATTGCCGCTGATATCAAGGAAGCTATTGGAGATGTTGATTTCCTGGACAAAATCGAAGTTCAGGGTGCTTATCTTAATTTCTTTATCAAGCCTGAATTATTTGTAAAATCAATGGTTGATGCTGCTAAAGCACCAGATTTTGGAGGTTCAGAGGAAGGCTGTGGAAAGGTTATTTGTATAGATTATTCATCTCCTAATGTTGCTAAAAACTTCCATGTAGGCCACCTTAGAACAACTATTATCGGTAATTCGCTTTATAAGATTTTTTCTAAGCTTGGTTACAAGGTTAATAGAATAAACCACTTAGGAGACTGGGGTACTCAGTTTGGAAAGCTTATTGTTGCATATAAGAACTGGGGCTCAAAGGAAGCTGTTACTGAAAATGGAATTGCCGAGCTTATGAGACTCTATGTTAAGTTTCATGATGAAGCTGATAAGAATCCGGAGCTTGTTGATGAAGCACGTATGTGGTTCAACAAGATGGAGAATGGCGACGAGGAAGCGCTCTCCATATGGCAATGGTTTAAGGATATAAGTCTTATCGAATATAAGAGAACCTATGATTTGCTTGGAATTGATTTTGACTACTATCTTGGCGAAAGCTTTTATATGGACAAATGCCAGGAAGTTGTTGATATGGTTACTAAAGCTGGCTTATTACAGGAAAGCGAAGGAGCTATGATTGTTGATTTATCAGAATATGATATGGCTCCATGCATTGTAACAAAGAAGGACGGAAGCTCTATCTACGCAACTCGTGATTTAGCTGCCATCTTCTATCGTAAGAACACATATAACTTCTGCAAATGTCTCTATGTTACAGGACAGGAACAAAAGCTCCATTTTGCACAGGTTTTCAAGGTTGTTGAATTGCTTGGTAATGAGTGGGCCAAGGACGAGCTTGTTCATATACCATATGGTCTCGTTAGCTTAGAGGGTGCTAAGCTTTCAACAAGAAGTGGTAATATTATATATGCGGAGGATATTCTCAAGGATGCTATAGCAAAGAGTCTTGAGATTATTTCTGAGAAGAGCCCTAACCTTGAGAATAAGGAAGAGGTTGCTAAAATTGTTGGTGTTGGAGCTGTACTATTTAACGATTTATATAACCAAAGAATCAAGGATGTCTCCTTTAGCTGGGACAAAGTGCTAAACTTTGATGGTGAGACGGGTCCTTATGTTCAGTATACACATGCCCGTTGCTCAAGTATTATTCGTCTTGCCGAAGGCTTTGATCCTGATATGGATATTGACTATAGCATACTTACAGATGCAGAGGCAACGGCCCTTCTTAAGGAGATTTCAAGATTTCCTAAGGTAGTAGCCGATGCAGCAGACAAATATGAGCCATCAATAGTTGCCAGATTTGCTGTTGACGTTGCTCAGGCTTTTAATAAATTCTATAACGCATCAAGAATTAATGTACCTGAGGATAATGTTCGTAATGCAAGAGTCATGCTGACATATCTTACAAAGAAAACTATTAAAGACGCTTTATTGCTTCTTGGAATTGATGCGCCGGAGGCAATGTAATTATTCGAATATCAAATACGGGGGCCGATATAACATAGCTATGTTGTATCGGCTCCGCCTATCTAGAATTATATAAGGTGGATACCATGTCAAAGAACAAGAAAACATCACACCAGAAAAATAAAATTAAGAAACAAAAAATCGACAGATTTCAGAACAGATACGAATCACTAAAATGGGGCAAGCTTGATAATACTGCTATCCTATTCCCTGTAATTGTAAGCGAAAGTGTTAGCAACGTTTATCGTATTTCAGTAACATTAACTGAAGATATTATACCTGAATTATTACAGCAGGCATTAGATAAGATTCTTCCATATTTTGATGTATTTAATGCCAAGCTTAAGAAGGGAATATTCTGGTATTATTTTGAGGCAAATAATAAACCTGCCCCAAGGGTTACTCCGGAAAATACCTATCCTTGTCTTTATATAAACCAATATGAAAATAATGAGTATATGTTCCGTGTGACTTATTATGAAAAGCGTATAAACCTTGAAGTATTTCATGTACTGACAGACGGAACCGGAGCAGTAATGTTTCTAAAGGAGCTTGTATATCAATACCTTAGATATAAATATCCCCAGCTAATGGAGGAATCTGCAGACACACTATGCTCAGATACCAGTCTGAATAAGGATGACAGCTATATAAAGAATTATAAGCATAGTGCAAAGAAGCTATACAAAACAGAAAAAGCAGTTATCATTAAAGGCGAGAAGCTTCCTTATGACCATTTTGGAATACTTCATGGATATATTAACCTTGAAGATATAAAGACCACAGCCAAGAAATATGGAGTTACAATTAACCAATACTTAATTAGTGTAATGACCTGGTCTATATATTCAGAATACTTAAACGGTTTACCTTCAAATAAGCCTATAAGCACATGCATTCCTGTTAATTTGCGGCCATACTTTGACTCAAACACAATGAAGAATTTCTTTGCTGTTGTATCAGCAGTCTTTAAGCCTACAAAGGAAGAATACACATTTGAAGAGGTGCTTGAAATAATATCAAACAGCCTGAATGAACAAATATGCAAGGAAAATCTCGAAAAGCTCCTATCATATAATGTTTCAAATGAAGTAAATTATGTAATAAGGGCTATTCCGCGAATTATTAAAAATATAGCACTAAAGCGTGTTTATAAAGCATCTGCCAGAGCTAATACCTCAACAGTAACTAATATTGGATTAATTCAAGTAGCTCCAATATATGAGAAGTTTATTAATAACTTCTATATTGTCCTTTCTATGTCAAAGGGACAGAATATTAAAGGAGGAATATGTTCCTTTAAGGATACACTTACCTTTACCTTTAGCTCAGCAATTAAAGAAACAGATATACAAAAATGTTTTTTTAGAAAGCTTGTACAAGATGGCATTCATGTAGAAGTAGAAAGTAACGGAGTATATTATGAGTAAATGTAACAGATGTAATATAGAAATACTGGATAAGACATTATCCTGTCCACTATGCAAAAATGTATTATATATAGGTAATGATAATACTAATGATGCAATAGTATCAAAATCTATTATGTATCCGGATATTACTCCGGCTGTAAAGAAAATCAAATTCGTATTTAAGCTGGTAGTATTTTGCTGCATCCTAATCGAAGCATTACTAATAGTTATTAATTATGTCACAGCACATACAATTAGCTGGTCGCTAATTTGCGGTGTTGCTATGCTTTATCTGTGTTTTTCATTTATATATTCATTTAAACATAAAGCCAGCCATAGAACGAAGATGATGATTCATACAATAGCTGTAATGATATGCTCAATACTAATAGATTTATCAATCGGTTATAGTGGCTGGTCTATAAACTTTGCACTCCCCTGCTCTGTCTTGGTGCTTGATGGAGCAATAATTGTATTACTAATTACTAATATAAATAATTGGCAATCATACATTCTTCTTGAGATATTTGCACTATTACTAAGTATAATACTATTTGTGCTTACCTTTTTTGGACTATTCTCTTTTAAGCTGTTAGCATATATCGCAGCTCTGGTTAGTATTCTCATATTTGCCGGAACGCTAACCTTTGGTGAAAAGAGAGCTACTAACGAATTAAAAAGACGTTTTCATGTGTAGTTTTTGTAGCTACATATTGCGTGGTGATAATAATGGAAGAAATTGTACAGGATAACAAACAATCAAAAGAAAATATTAGCCTGCAAGCCAAAATATTAAGGGAGCTTGTAGCAGATTTTAATCAGAATGACTATATCCGCTCACATTTTTGCGATAATCTTCGTTCAGTAAGTGATTTTGATAAACCCTATAAATTTCCGGAGCATTTTGAGGTTAAAACCATTGATACAGGCAAATTCAAAATGGAATTACTAATCAACAGGCTATTATCAAAAAACAAAGTGATTCTTCAGCTTCATGGTGGCGGGTATGTAGGTACCTTTAAGAACCGTTATAGGACCTTTGCCGGATTATATTCTGAGGTCAGTAAAGGAGCCTCCGTTCTGTCAATTGATTACAGAACTGCTCCTGAGCACCCGTTTCCGGCTGCTCTTCATGATGCCCTATATGCTTTTGACTATCTTCTACGTCAGGGATATAGTGAGGAGGATATTATAATAGCCGGTGATTCTGCCGGAGGAGGACTTGCTTTGTGCTTATGTCATTACCTGTCAGATAGGGACAGACGTCTGCCTGCTGGTCTGGTCCTTATGTCGCCGTGGACAGATTTAACTGCTAGCGGCGATTCCTATTTAACGAATGCCGATATTGATCCGGTATTTGGCAAAGGACGAGATTCACTTATATATGACAACCCATATATAGGATCTTATAACGCAACAAACCCATATATCTCTCCTCTATATGGAGATTTTACGGAGTTTCCTCCTATGCTAATCCAGGTTGGCTCACACGAAATGCTCCTTTCTGACTCAACAGGTCTATATGACAAAGCAAAATCGCATGGTGTAAAGGTTAAGCTATCTATATATGAAGGAATGTTTCATGTATTCCAGACAGGAACTACTATAATACCCGAATCTAAAAAAGCCTGGGTCGAGATAGGTAAGTTCATTGAACTAATAGGCTGATGCAATGATATATTGTGCATTTTATATATGTATACAGCTATAAAATCATAAATGCGAATATTTATAGTTTAGAAATAATCATCTTATTAATGCCGGGGTATATTGCACGATATATTCCGGTTTTCTTCCTTTATCATTCGTATTCGGACTGCCAGGACTACGAATGCATTCCGGTTTTCTTGCTTTCTCATCCGTATTTAGACTACCTGCAACACGAATATAATCGAGTTTATTACATACATTAATTTATTTTTGTTGTACACATCTGTTTTGTATATATTCAATATTTTCTGTTGGTATGTGTTGGAATTGATTTCTAAACAGTATTTCTCACTTATTATAACAAATCATTTTTTTGAAAAGGGCATGTTTCACGTGAAACATGCCCTTTTCGATAGTATAGTTAATATTATTATCTATATAACAATATGCTAATATACATTTTAGAGCAAATCGAGCAATAAAAGCATAAAAAGAGTCATTATCTGCTTTATAGTATAAATCTATTTGAAGTCATTCATTTCTAATTCTAATTTAACACAATTCATCACAAAAAATACATAGGCTACAGTTCATTTCTCAATATCCACATGAACACATAGATACCACAATATGTTTCACGTGAAACATCAAAACTATTGTGCAGCATATTATAATTTCCATATATTTTTATATTATTTTGTGAATTAATATAGAAAACGCACATTCAAAGTGATATAATGTGAACACCCAATAAATAGTATAAAATAGAATGTGATTACAAACCGTTATAATATATAGAATATTATCACTAATACACAAAACACACAAACTACATCAAAAACGGCCATGTTTCACGTGAAACATTATATAAGGAGATAAAAATGGGCAGAATAATAGCAATTGCAAACCAAAAAGGTGGCGTAGGTAAGACAACAACAGCTATAAACCTGGCTGCCTGTCTTGCTGCAAAGGGCCAAAAGGTCTTGGCAGTAGATATGGATCCACAGGGAAACATGTCAAGCGGACTCGGCGTAGACAAGAACAATATTGGTTATACAGTATATGATTTACTTAGAGATGAATGCAATATTGGTGAATGCATGCTAATAAATGTATTCCCTGGGCTTAATCTTATACCAGCCAGCAGAGAACTAGCTGGTGCAGAGGTAGAGTTTGTTGGCATGGAAAATATGCAGCATATACTAAAAACACATCTAAAACAAGTAAAGAAAAAGTTTGACTACATAATTATTGATTGTCCACCGGCACTTGGAATGCTTACTGTCAACGCTCTTACAGCAGCTAATACAGTATTAGTACCAATTCAATGTGAATTTTTTGCATTAGACGGACTTTCTCAGTTAATATACACTGTAGACTTAATAAGAAAGAAGTTAAATAAAACACTTACAATTGAAGGTGTAGTATTTACAATGTATGATTCAAGAACAAATTTATCAATTCAGGTTGTTGAAAATGTAAAGGAAAATCTTCATCAAAACATTTATAATACTATGATTCCAAGAAATGTAAGACTTGCAGAAGCACCTAGTTATGGTATGCCAATCATAGAATATGACCCGAAATCTGCTGGTGCAGAACATTATATGATGTTAGCAGATGAAGTAATAGCTAACGACTACTACAAATAAAGAACATAATATAGAAGTTACAATATCAGATCGGAGGAAATACAATGGCAGTTAAAAAAGGTCTTGGTCGTGGATTAAGTGATCTTATCCCTACAGGAGCAGATTCGGGCAATACAAAAGGCTCAAAATCAGAGGGAACACAGGAAAAGATAAGGACTGTTACTAAGGAAGTAGTTAAGGAAGTAGTTAAAGAGGTTGAAAAAGAGGTTGAGAAGAAAGTAAAAATAACGGCAATTGAGCCAAATAAATCACAGCCTAGAAAACAATTTGACGAGGAAGCTCTTAATGAATTAGCTGATTCAATAAAAAAATACGGAGTATTAGAACCACTTATCGTAACACCAAAGGGCTCATACTACGAACTTATTGCAGGAGAAAGAAGATGGAGAGCTGCAAGAATTGCAGGTCTTAAGGAGGTTCCTGTTGTAGTTCGCAACTATACAGATAAAGAAATAATGGAAATCTCATTAATTGAGAATATTCAAAGAGAAGATTTGAATCCAATAGAAGAAGCCTTAGCATATGAAGCATTAATTACTGAGTATAACTTAAAGCAGGAGGAGGTAGCTGAAAGAGTTTCAAAGAGTAGATCAACCATAACTAACTCCTTGCGTTTACTAAAGCTTTGTGAGAATGTCCGTCAAATGGTTATGTATAACATGATTTCCACCGGACATGCCAGGGCGCTTATTCCAATAGAAGATCCAACACTCCAGTATGAGACTGCGGCAATAATTTATGATAGAAATATGAGTGTTCGAGAAACAGAAGCATATGTAAAGAAAATACTATCAGATAAACTGGATAAGAAGGATAATAATGTAGCTACAAAAAATCTTTCGGTTTTCTACACAGATATAGAAAACAAGCTCAAGGGAATTCTTGGTGCTAAGATTGAAATCAAAGCAAAGAATGACGATAAGGGTAAAATCGAGATTAACTATTATTCTCAGGATGAACTAGAGAGAATTACTGAATTACTCTATTCTATTAATTTATAGTAGAAAGGACTTATATATGAACAGCAAAATACTTGAAAAGCTGGGCTTTGATCCAGCCTATATATTAATAGGTATGCTTGTTCTTATCATTATACTTTTTATTATCATAATTATAATTATGGGAAATATACGAGTAAGAAACAAGCAGATTAAAAGACTGTTAAGTGGGACAAATGCTGCAGACTTTGAAGAAATAATAATGAAAAGATTTGCAGAAATGGATGCGGTCAAGAATAATTCACGAAGACTGACTAAGGAGCATAAGGAAATGCAGGAGCTTCAAAGCTCATGTATAAGCAAGGTTGGACTTGTAAAATATGACGCCTTCGAAGGAATGGGCGGAAGCTTAAGCTTTGCTCTTGCTCTACTTGATAAGAATAATAATGGTGTCGTAATAAACAGCATGCATTCACGAGAGGGTTGCTTCAACTATGCAAAGGAAATAATACGTGGTGAAGCATATGTTGCACTTTCTGATGAAGAAAAGGAAGCAATTGTAAGAGCAAGAACTTTAGAAGAAGAGATTGCAGAAAGCAATGAATAAGTTTATTATTAATAAGGTTAAAATAGTATATAAAATACTACAAAGGATAATATAATTATTTTTTAGGAGGAATACCATGATAGATATAAAATTCTTAAGAGAAAATCCTGATATTGTAAAGCAAAATATTAAGAACAAGTTTCAGGATAGCAAGCTTCCTTTAGTAGATGAAGTAATTGAGCTTGACAAGCAGGCTCGTGCTGCAAAACAGGAAGCAGACGAGCTTAGAGCTAACAGAAACAAGATTTCAAAGCAGATTGGTGCACTTATGGCACAGGGCAAAAAGGAAGAGGCTGAAGAAACAAAAAAGCTTGTTACTATGCAGGCTGAGCAGCTTAAGACTTTAGAGGAAAAAGAAGCCGAATTATCAGAGAAAGTCAAAAACATTATGATGATTATTCCTAATATTATTGACCCTTCAGTACCTATAGGTAAAGATGATTCAGAAAATGTTGAGGTACAAAAATACGGTGAACCTGTTGTACCTGATTTTGAAATACCATATCATTCAGAAATCATGGAAGCATTAAATGGTCTTGACCTTGACTCAGCAAGAAAGGTTGCAGGAAATGGTTTCTATTATCTTATGGGAGATATAGCTAGACTTCATTCAGCAATTATTTCTTATGCAAGAGACTTCATGATAGACAGAGGCTTTACTTATTGTATACCTCCATTCATGATTAGAAGTAACGTTGTTACAGGCGTTATGAGCTTTGCAGAAATGGATGCCATGATGTACAAAATTGAAGGCGAGGATCTTTATCTTATAGGTACCTCAGAGCATTCTATGATTGGCAAATTTATTGATACCATGATTCCTGAATCAGAGCTTCCTAAGACACTTACAAGCTATTCACCTTGCTTTAGAAAAGAGAAGGGTGCTCATGGAATAGAAGAGCGTGGTGTATATAGAATTCATCAGTTTGAAAAGCAGGAAATGATAGTAGTATGTAAGCCGGAAGAAAGCAAGATGTGGTTTGATAAGCTTTGGCAGAATACCGTAGACTTATTTAGAAGCCTTGATATTCCTGTAAGAACCTTAGAGTGCTGCTCTGGTGACCTTGCAGACCTTAAGGTTAAATCTATTGACGTTGAAGCATGGTCTCCAAGACAGAAGAAGTATTTTGAGGTTGGAAGCTGTTCAAATCTTGGAGATGCCCAGGCAAGAAGACTCCAGATAAGAGTAAAGGACGAGGACGGAAATAAGTATCTCGCTCATACTCTTAACAATACTGTCGTTGCACCTCCTAGAATGCTTATTGCATTCTTAGAGAATAATCTTCAGGCAGATGGTACAGTAAGAATTCCTGAGAAGCTTCGTCCTTATATGGGTGGCAAAGAAAAGCTTGAAAAAATATAGATAATAAAACCAAAGAAAACAATAATAAGGAGGTGTCAGCATGCACAGCTTTTTAAGAGCAATAGGTTTTTCTAATATCAGAAATAGAAAAACACTTGAACCTATATACAAAGAAATATTACGTGTTCCTACAAAAAACAGTATTTCAAATATTAGTGCTGACACACGCCTTATTCAGTTTGATAAGGATTTTGGTGACGGATTTGGAATTAGTATTATTGGCGAGATGGCAATAGATGGCTCAATCTCTATTGAGCATTATTTTCCTTATGTCAAATCTGATCAGATTACAATTCAAGATAGAATATATGTTGAAAGACATGGTGATAAGGAAGCCTATGCAGGTGTCAGTGAAGATTACAATCTTGGAATGACACTTATTTTCTATGTTCAAAATATTTCTGATTATGCTAAATCAGAATGGATGAATAGCTCAAATCATTTTATAAATAGAGCATATTTATCAGGATTATCACTTAATGGCAAGATTATCCTTGACGTAAATAAGGATTCTAATACTAATATGCTAAATGGAATACCAGCCAACAACCGTAGCAAGCTTATCGAAGCTGCAAGACAAGGAGATAAATCAGCTCTTGAAAGTCTTACTCTTGAGGATATGGATACTTATTCCATTATAGGAAAAAGAACTAAGCACGAAGATATATTATCAATTGTTGAAACAACATTTATGCCATATGGTATTGAAACAGAGCATTATTCAATAATAGGCAATATTCTTTCTTGTGAATTAAAGAAGAATAAATATACAGGTGAAGAAATATATATTATGACATTATGTGCAAATGATCTATACCTATGCCTTGCAATTAATAAAAAAGATCTTATAGGAGAGCCGGCTCCGGGAAGAAGATTTAAAGGAGAGCTCTGGCTTCAAGGCAAACTGGTAATATAACAGATTAAATAGCATAATTAACATGTAAACATTTGACTAATATGTATATAAAGTGGTAAACTATTAATTGATTTCGCATTTGTAGCTCAGCAGGATAGAGCGTCCGCCTCCTAAGCGGAAGGCCGTGGGTTCGAATCCCGCCAGGTGCATTATATTATATGTAAAAGGGACATGGTTATGAATTATATAGTTATGGATCTTGAATGGAATCAGAGCTATAATGGTCATTTGGGTGAACACCCACGTATTCCATTTGAAATAATTGAAATAGGCGCCGTCAAAGTTGATAAAAACTATAATATAATTGATGAATATTCAAGCCTGATAAAACCAAGAATTTATAGAAAATTACATCCAAAGATTAGATCAATATTAAGCTATGATGAAACAGATTTGGAACAAGGCAGAGGTTTTAAAGAAGTTTGTACAGAATTTTTGGAATGGTGCGGAGATGATTATATCTTCTGTACGTGGGGATCAATGGATTTGACTGAGTTACAGACTAACATGGATTTCTACTATATGCCAAAGCTGACCTGGCCCGTAAAATATCTTAATTTGCAACAGATTTATGCTAATATGGTCGACTCTTCTAATAATGGTTCCACAGTAAGCAAATTAGAAAAAGCAGTTTCAGATTTAAATATTCCCGAGACAGGACCTTTCCATACAGCTCTTAATGATGCCCGATATACAGCTCTTGTAATGAAAGAGATGAAGCCAAAGAATCTACGGGAACAATATAGCTTTGATTTATATAACCATCCTAAGTCTAAGGAGCAGGAAATTATAGCAATACATAATAATGTTTATGAATATATAACACGAGATTTCTCCTCTAAACAGGCAGCTCTTGATGACAAAGAAGTAAGCAATATTAGATGCTACAAATGTAATAAGAAAACTTCAAAGAAAATTAAATGGTTTTCAAACAGTCCTTCTTCTTATATATGTGTTGGCAGATGCTGGCATCACGGTTATTTCTGTGGCAAGATAAGATTTAAACCACTAAATGATAATAGATATTATGTAATTAAAACAATAAAGCCAATAAATAAGGAAGGCATTGAAGCAATAAAATATAAACAAGAAGACATACGAGAGAAACGAAAAGAAAAGAGACACACAAAATCAAATAAAAAACGTAATTCCTAATATTCGTATAGTTTTAATAAATAAAAACAGCCCCATAGGGCTGTTTTTATTTATATGATGTTTAATTTATATGATATTTTAATTATATACTGATTTTACTATGTGAACCACTATTTACTACCTAGTGGCTTCTTTGTAACAATGCCTGCTTTTCTTGGATATATGTCAGGTGTATCTTGTATTTTTTTAATGAATAAAAAGCTTCTTTCTATATCAGTATCAGGAATTGTCGTTGTGAATATATTCTCTATCTGTCCCCCAAGAATTCTGACAGCTTTCTTTCCGGGTTTAATTTCCTCCTCAATAGCACCTGATTTATATGGTATAAAATAACCACCCTCTTTTATAAACGGAATGCAAAATTCAGATAAAGAAGACAGATTAGCAACCGCTCTTGAAACTGCAAGATCATATTTCTGTCTATATTCTTCCTTATGAGCAGCGTCCTCAGCTCTGCTATGAACAGTACAAATATCAGACAAATTAAGCTCACGTATTACCTCATTTAAAAAGGATAGCCTTTTGTTAAGTGAATCCATTAATGTAAGCTTAAGTCCGGGAAATGCTATCTTAAGCGGAATTCCGGGAAAACCTGCTCCTGTACCAATATCAATAACCTTAAGCTCCTCATTTAGATTTTTATATTTGCACAGTAACAAGCTATCAGCAAAATGCTTATATATTACATCCTTTTTGTCAGTAATAGCAGTAAGGTTCATAACCTTATTCCAGGAAATAAGCATCTCATAGTATTTCGAGAATTGTTCTAACTGCCTGTTACTTAACGTTAACCCTATTTTGTTTGTAAGTATTTGTAATTCTTTCATATTAAAATCCTATTCTTTGTTAAGGAATTGTTCCTTGTCTTCATGACATGCCAGCTAAGAGCCCAAAAGACATATTTCTCAGTTTATATTAATTATTGCTTATTGTATTTCATCTTCAAATATACAAGCAGCACAGAAATATCAGCAGGTGACACACCTGATATTCTTGATGCCTGACCTATGTTGATTGGTCTGATAAGCATCAGCTTCTGGCGGGCTTCTTTTCTTAGATTTGATATATCTTCATAATTAATATCAGCCGGAATCTGTTTCTTTTCTAGCTTTTTAAACTGTTCTACCTGAATATTCTGTCTTTCGATATATCCCTGATATTTTATCGATATATTAATCTGATTAATAACATCAGCCGGAAGTACTGGTCTTTCTGTGTCAATAGGTTCAATAAGCTCATATGAAAGCTCAGGTCTTCTAATCAGCTCAGCTAAAGTAGCCGCTGTTTTTAATGTAGTGCTGTTATTATCCTCAAGGAAGCCCTGTATCTTTCTATTACCACCTACCTGTGTATTATTAAGTCGATGTATCTCATCAAAAATCTGTTTTCTTTTAAGACAGAATTTATCATATCTAACATCATCAATAAGTCCTATTTCATGACCTATATCAGTAAGCCTCAAATCAGCATTATCCTGTCTTAATAAAAGTCTGTATTCAGCTCGTGAGGTCATCATTCTATATGGCTCCTGAGTTTCCTTTGTAACAAGGTCATCAATCAAAACACCAATATATGCCTGTGATCTGTCAAGTACAACCGGCTCAAGCTGCATTACCTTCCTTGCCGCATTAATGCCAGCCATAATTCCTTGCGCTGCAGCCTCCTCATAACCGGAACTGCCATTTAACTGACCGGCACCAAACAGACCTGAAATATTTTTAAATTCAAGTGAAGGCTTCAGCTCAATCGCATTAATACAATCATATTCAATCGCATAGGCATTACGAATAATACGAACATTTTCAAGTCCCTTCATGCTTCTTATCATCTTATACTGAACATCCTCGGGAAGGGAGCTTGACATTCCTCCCATATACATTTCATTTGTAAATTCTCCCTCAGGCTCAATAAATATCTGATGTCTGTTCTTATCAGGGAACTTCATAACCTTATCTTCAATAGAAGGACAGTATCTTGGGCCCGTGCCTTCAATAACTCCGGAAAATAAAGGTGATCTGTCAATATTTTCACGAATAATATTATGAGTTTCTTCATTGGTATAGCAAAGCCAGCAGGATATCTGGTCTCTCTTTATATCATCTTCAGTATTAGTAAAAGAAAACGGAACAACATGCTCATCACCCTTTTGTTCCTCCATCTGGCTAAAATCAATAGTTTTCTTATCAAGTCTTGCAGGAGTTCCTGTTTTAAATCTTCTGATTGTAATGCCAGACGCTTTCATAGAATCAGATAAATGATTCGCAGCCATAAGTCCATTTGGTCCGGTATGATTTACAACATCTCCGTATATACATCTTGCCTTAAGATATGTTCCTGTACATAGAACAACTGCTTTAGAATAGTATGTACCTCCTGAAAATGTTTTTACACCACATACTTCATTATTATTCACAATTAATTCTGATACCTCTGCCTGCCTAAGTGTAAGATTATCAGTGTTTTCAAGAGTATACTTCATATTTCTTGAGTAATTGCCCTTATCTGCCTGCGCTCTAAGTGAATGAACAGCGGGACCCTTTGATGCATTAAGCATCTTTGACTGAATATATGTCTTATCAATGTTCTTACCCATTTCTCCGCCAAGAGCATCTATTTCTCTAACAAGGTGTCCCTTTGAACTTCCTCCAATATTAGGATTGCATGGCATCATAGCAATACTATCCATACTGATAGTAAATAAAATAGTATTTAGACCAAGTCTTGCCGCTGCAAGTGCTGCTTCACATCCAGCATGTCCTGCACCTACAACAACAATATCATAATATTCTTCAACAACAGGCATATTAATTATCCTCCACTTATCTATTTTCCCATGCAAAATTCACTGAATATTTTGTCAGCAAGATCATCCCTGGCTGTTTCTCCAATTATCAATCCAAGATGTTCATATGCATCCATTAAATCAATAGAAAAGAAGTCTTCCTCCATCCCCATATCAATACTTTCGATTACCTTTAATAAGCTTTCCTTTGCAAATATAAGCTCCTTCTTATGTCTCGCATTAGTAATATACAACTGATCATTATAAGATAGTCTGCCCTCAAAAAACATAGTATTTAGTAGGTCATATAATCTGTCCCTTCCATCACCCGTAATGGCAGATAACTCAACAACTTCTCCGGTAATATAACTATTTATCAACATTTTATCAACCTTTGTTTCAAGGTCAGACTTATTTAGAATTATTATGACATTCTTTCCAATAATTCTAGATATTATGCGCTCATCGTTATCATCAAGAGGTACAGAACCATCAACAACATATAATACTAAATCAGAATTATCAACACTATCCAAAGCCTTATCTACACCAATCTTTTCAACAACGTCAGAAGTCTCCCTTATTCCTGCTGTATCAACAATATTTAACATAATGCCATTAATGTTGACAACTTCCTCCAAAACATCTCTTGTTGTACCGGCAATATCAGTTACAATTGCCCTTTCTTCTCCAAGAAACATGTTAAGAAGTGATGATTTACCAGCATTTGGCTTACCAACTATTACTGTTTTAATACCCTCAGACAGCATTCTTCCATTGTCGAAAGTTGTCAACAAGTTATCAACATTATTTACAGTATTATCAACAATTATCCTTAATTTCTGTGGATATCCATCTAAGCTGTAATGTTCCGGATCATCAAGTGCCGATTCAATAAATGCAACATTATATAATATATCATCCCTCATCTCGTTTATTACATCACGAAGTTCTCCTTTAAGCTGTTTAAGAGATGATTTAGCAGCAAATTCATTCTTAGCACTAATAATATCCATCACCGACTCTGCCTGTGACAAATCAATTCTTCCATTCAAAAAAGCCCTCTTTGTAAACTCACCAGGCTCAGCTGCTCTTGCACCAGCCTTAATGACTGACTCTAAGACCTTCTTCATAACAACCATACCACCATGACATTGAAGCTCACACACATCCTCTCGTGTATAAGTATGAGGTGATCTCATTAAAAGAAGAATACCTTCATCAATAATATTATTACCATCATATATGTTGCCGTAAGCAGCTGTATATGATTTCATATTATTTACGGATATCTTCTCATTAATTGGAATAAATACTTTTTCGGCTATACTAATGGCATTATCTCCACTAATTCTGATTATTCCGACACCTGCATTACCCATACCCGTTGCAATAGCACAAATTGTATCTTCTTTAAACATACTATACTTCCTTATTACTCATTGTGATTTGTTATTACCAAATCATATATTACAATAATACACACTATTTTTCCATTCTTTTTTTATATAATAGGAGTTTCTTATTATACAAAAAAATACCCACGATACAAAGTGACCATGGGTATTATCTATTAGTTCTATTACTACATTATATAATTATCTGTTATATTTCTTAAGATAAACAATTACCTTTCTGTAAGGTTCTTCACCTTCGCTCTTTGTAGCAACATACTTATCGTTCTGAAGAGTAGAATGAATAATTCTTCTCTCGTATGGATTCATTGGTTCTAAAGCAAAAGAACGTTTTGATCTCTTAACCTTAAAAGCAATGTTCTTAGCAAGATTTTCAAGTGTTTCTTTTCTTCTTGCTCTATAGTTTTCTGTATCAAGCTTTACTCTGATATATGATTCGCTCTTCTTATTAACAGCAAGGCTGATTAAGTATTGAAGTGCATCAAGAGTCTGACCTCTCTTACCAATGAGAATTCCCATTTCAGGACCTTCAAGATTGATAGATAATACATTATCTGTCTCATCAAAATCAATCTTAATATCAGCAGCAATATCCATTGCCTTGAACATATTATCAAGATAATCTCTGATATCATCAATAAAAGTATTCTTTCTTCTTGCTTTAATAACACATGGCTTAGAACCGATTAAACCAAGAAAACCTTTGCTTTCTTCACTAACTACTTCATAATCTAAATCTGTGCTTGCACAGCCTAATTCAACACTTGCCTGAATAAGGGCATCATCTAAAGTTTTACCTTTAAATTCAACAAACTCCATTATTTTTTTCCTCCCTTTTCATTACCGTTATTCTGGTATTTAAGCATTATATTTGCCTTTGAGGCAATACTACCTTCTTTGTAATGAACGGCATTTGCATTATTTTCATAAATTGAATTATCAGCAGGATTATTATAAGTCTTAAGTCTTGATGAAGCCATCTTATTAATATTCTCTGTCTGTCTTTCATCAGTACTTACATTACCATTTTGTGCATCCATCATCTTCTCATAGAATGATTTCTTTCCAGGATGCTTAGCTTCCTTCTTTGCCTGTTTTTTAGCAGCCTTCTCCATTGCTTTCTGGAGAACCTCATCAATATCACGCTTCTTATAGTAACCATTTACCATAAGTGTAGTAATAAGTGCAATAATTGAACCTAAAATCCAGTAAAGACCGATAGCAACAGGAAGATTTAAACAAATGAAGAATGAGAATATAGGAAAACCATATGTCATAAACTTCATCATAGTATTAGCAGATGCCTGAGTAGGATCTGTACTTGCTACCGTATTCATCTGTGCTACCTTTGAGCTAATAAACTGGAATACTGCTGAGAAAATTGGTATCAATATAGCAGGCCATACAAAACCGGGTGCATCAGCTATACTAATTCCAAATAAAAACTTGTTCATCTGCTCAAATTCATTTGTATATTGTAATACGTTATTTGCAATTTCAGCATTACTAAAATCTACAGAATTAAGCAACTGAGTCCAGTCTGTTCCTGATAACTTATCAAGTACATCTATAATACCATTAGTTGTAACCTCGCTACCCTTAGCTATAGCATTCTCAAGCATCTGTGCTGCCTGTGAAGCAGTTCCAACTAAGCCTTCTTTATCAGTAGCAACCTTAATAATAAGATCATTAATTGTTGCCTTACTATCTAAACCAAAAGATGTAAGTGCTTCCGGTTTAATAGTTGCTGCCTTAAGGCTTGTTACTATATATTCATACTTTCCTCTTAGATCAGAAACATATGCCGGTATATTCTGAATAATTCTATAAAGACCATAGAATACAGGAAGCTGCAATATAGCCGGCAAGCATCCGGCTGTCATGCTGACACCGTACTTCTTCTGAATTCTCTGTGTCTCCTGATTCTTTGCCATCATAGATTCCTGATCAGTTTTACCATTATACTTCTTAGTTGCTTTATTAATTTCCGGTTGAATAAAAGTCATAATCTTAGATGATTTCTGCTGTTTAAAATTCACAGGTAAAATTAATCCTCTAATTACTATTGTGAACAAAATAACACAAATACTAAGATTAACTACATCACCAGGTGTAAGTAGTTCTACAAATTTGTAGATTAATTCGAAAATTTTTCCGAACAACCAACATACTGGACCTAATATAAGTCCATCTTCGACTGTTAGAAACATATTGTCCTCCTTTATGGAACTGGATCATATCCTCCTTTTGAAAAAGGATTACATCTTAGTATTCTCCATACTGCCAAAGCACCACCCTTAAATATTCCATATTTTTCAATGGCCTCTATCGCATACTGCGAACATGTTGGAAAATACTTACAGGTACCATGCTTCTTTAAACAAGATAAGTACCTCTGATAAAATCTGATTAAACTGATAAATATTCTTTTCATACTATCACCATATCCGAATTACTATGCTTCTATAATAATATGAAGCTTCTTTAGATGAAACAAATGATTCATGGCACTTTCAATGTCATGATAACTCTTGTCCTTTGATTCAACTCTAGCTACAAATACAATGTCATAGCCTTCATTAATATAATCCATGTTTAATCGATATGCTTCTCTAATTAATCTGGTTATCCTGTGTCTTACCACACTATTACCAACCTTTTTACTAACAGAGATACCGAGTCGATTGTAATTTAAGCCGTTGTCTCTTAAATACATAACTAAATACTTATTGGCTACCGAATTCTTTGTGTTATAAACACTGCCAAACTCTCTGCTGTTTTTTAACGTAATTATCTTACTCATATATAACCACCAATTAATTGATAAATTAGAAAAACATCTTATAAGACACTGTTATGACCTGACGATAAAAAAAGGTCACAACCACGTGACCTTATGCTGATAACTTCTTTCTTCCTTTAGCTCTTCTTGCGGCCAATACCTTTCTGCCATTAGCAGTACTCATTCTCTTTCTAAAGCCATGAACCTTAGATCTCTGTCTCTTTTTTGGCTGGAATGTCATCTTCATTACATATACACCTCCTTATATATTTTCTCAATTCTACGAATTATTTATATATTATCCACATGCCTATTAATAAAAACGTACATAGATATAAAAATATACATAAATAAATCATAAAATCACTTGGATATTATAAATAAATAGGTAATTACAGTCAAGCATTTTTTGCTGATTTCCTTGATTTTAAAGGAAAAAATGGCTTGATTTGATAAATGTGATTTACAAAAAATAATATAATTGTGTATCGATATTTTTTTACATACAAAATATTGTGTTTTTATTAACCTGTCACATTTTTATAATAGTTTTAGCTTTACCATAATTAATTTACATAATGTTATCCACAAATTGTTTATAACTTGTGGATAACATTATGTTTTTATATTGATAACTTTCAAAATGCTTGATTTTACCTTATTTTACGATAATCACATTTATACAAGTTATAAATTTATTACTTAACATAAAGTATTATTTTTGTAATATTATGTAACTAATTGAAAAAAACATGAAAAATATGCTATTACATCTTATTTTGCCCATATTTGATTTTTTAGTCTTACTAATGTCAACATATTAAGAGACACTAAAATAGAAATATGCCCCATTTAAGCTTGAAATAAAGACATTATTGTTATAAAATATATTTACGTGGTTCTATGCCAAAAATCCATAAGAAAGGACATTTTATATATAATGAAAGACTTAATTTTATCCAAATGGGATGATATTCTTGCTCTTCTTGAAAATGAACATGGTTTATCTCATATTATTATAACGACATGGATTAGACCTTTGCAGCTTTATTCAGTAGAAAACAAGACTGTTTACTTTACTATTGATGAGAAGCTTGGTTATCGTGGTATAGAATTTATTAACAAGAAGATGTTCGATATGTTCTTATTAACTGCAATAAGAGAGGTTCTTCAGGATGATGAGATAGAACTTGTAATTGATCTGGAAAGTAATCTTAAAAAAGATTCAAAGAAACCAACATATACAGAAGAATATAATGAAGCAGTTACCAAAAGCAATCTTAATCCAAAGTATACCTTTGATACATTCATTGTAGGAGAGAGTAATAAGCATGCACACGCAACAAGTCTTGCAGTTGCCGACTCACCGGGACAGGATAAGTTTAATCCTCTCTTTTTATATGGAGGTGCCGGTCTTGGCAAAACTCACTTAATGCAGTCAATTGCTCACTATATTCTTCAAAACAATAATAATATGAAGGTACTATATGTTCCCTCTAATAAATTTACTAATGAAATAGTAGAAGCAATAAAGAAAAACAAGACTGAAGAATTTAGAGAAAAATATAGAACAGTAGATGTTCTTCTCATTGATGATATACAATATTTAATAGGAAAGGAAAGTACGCAGCAGGAATTTTTTGATACCTTTAATGCACTTCATGATGAAGGTAAACAGATTATTCTTTCTTCGGATAAGCCACCTAAAGAGATAAAAACTCTTGAAGAAAGATTTCGTTCAAGATTTGAATGGGGTGTTCCTATTGATATACACGCACCTGATTATGAAACAAGAATGGCTATTCTTAAGAACAAGGCTGAGATGATGGGCCTTAAAGATATAAGTGATACAATTCTTGAATATATTGCTAACAATATTACTTATAACATCAGGGAACTTGAAGGAGCATTAAATAAACTAAGTGTCTATTCCCAGCTTGGTAATATAAAGATTACAGAAGAACTAGCCAAAGATGTACTTAAAGATTTTATATCAAAAGAATCCAATATTAAGATAACTCCTGATTTAATTATTAATACTGTATCAGAACATCTTAATATATCAGTAAATGATATTAAATCATCAAAGCGAAGTCAGGATGTTGCATCAGCAAGACAGATTTCAATGTACCTTTGTCGTAAATATACTGATAAAGGACTTAAATCAATTGGTGAATCATTTGGAGGAAAAGATCATTCAACTGTTCTTAGTAACATAAAAAGAGTTGAAGAAAAGCTAATCCAGGATCCTGAATATGTGGATATTATAGATGTTATTGTTAAGAAGCTTAATCCACAGAAGTAGTTAATTATTTGTTATTAAGATGTTAATTAGTGTTTATTAATATTTATACGTAATAATTCAAATTTTTCTTTATGTTTATAAAATATATACTAATAAACATTTTTACCTTTATTATTAACATGGACACATAATTAATTTATCCATTTATTATATAGGTTTTTGAAGATACCAACACTTTCAGACCTACTACTACTACTATTACTATATATATATTATAAATATATAAGAGTATTCACCTCGAAAGGAGTTATCAACTAATAATGAAAATATCATGTTTAAAGTCAAATCTGCTTCAGGGAATTAATATTGTATCTAAGGCTGTTTCATCAAAGACAACTCATCCAATTCTTTCCTGTATATATATAGAAGCAGAAAATGGAAATGTTAAGCTTACTGCTAACGATATGGAGATAGGTATTGAAACATTTGTAGATGCTAATGTTATAAATGAAGGAAAGGTAGCAATAGAGGCTAAGCTTTTCTCTGATATTGTAAGAAAATTACCGGACAGTGAGATTTTTATAGATACTACAGATGAATATAAAACTACTATCAAATGTGAGAAGGCTAAGTTTACAATACCCGGTAAATCAGGAGAAGATTTTCCAAGTCTTCCAGTTGTAGCTAAGAATAAAGCTATTTCAATATCTCAATTTGTTCTTAAGGATATTATCAATCAGACTATTTTCTCAATTTCTGATAATGAGAATAATAAATTAATGACTGGTGAATTATTTGAGGTTAATAATAACAAACTTAGTGTAGTTTCACTTGATGGTCATAGAATATCAATTAGAAATGTTGAACTTAAAGGAAATAATTCTAATATTAAGGTTGTTGTTCCCGGAAAATCATTATTAGATATCAGCAAAATTATATCCGGTGGAATAGAAGATATGGTTAATATCTATTTTACAGATAATAATATTTTATTTGAATTTGATAATACAAAGGTTATTTCACGACTTATTGAAGGAGAGTACTTCAGAATTAGTCATATGCTTTCTGTTGATTATCAGATTAAGATTCAGATTAATAAGAAGGAATTTCTTGATTGTATTGATAGAGCATCTTTATTTATCAAAGATTCTGACAAGAAACCAATCAAGTTAACAATTGAAGATAATGTTATGCAATTGAAAATAGATTCTCTTATAGGATCTATGAATGAAGAAATTGATATAACAAAAGAAGGAAATAATCTGATAATTGGATTTAATCCAAAATTCCTTATGGATGCAATTAGAGTAATAGATGATGAGAATATTAATATTTATATGAATAATACAAAATCACCATGTATTATTAAGGATGATGAAGAAAGTTATACTTATCTGATTCTTCCAATGGGAATTAATGAAGCAGGCTAAGTAAGAATAAAATCTTTATATGATTAAGGATGACATATTATGGAAATAATTAAATTAAGAGATGACTATATAAAACTTGGTCAGGCACTTAAAGCAGCAGGATTAGTTGAATCAGGTGTCGAAGCTAAAGAAGTTATAAGTCAGGGACTTGTAGTTGTAAATGGAGAGATTGAAACCAGAAGAGGAAGAAAGCTTTATGATGGAGCAGAGGTTGAATTTGATGGTGACAAAATCAGTATACAAAAATAATGGCTGGTAAATTTCATGTATATAGAAACATTAGAACTCAATAATTATAGAAATTATGAAAATCTAAATATTATGTTTGACCAGAACACAAATATATTATATGGAGATAATGCTCAGGGAAAAACTAATATTTTAGAATCTATATATATGGCTGCAACAACAAAGTCACATAGAGGAAGTAAAGATAAAGAAATAATAAAGTTTGGTAAAGAAGAGTCACATATTAGACTATGCATCAAAAAAAGTGATATTATTCATAAAATTGACATGCATATCAGAAAAAATAAGAATAAAGGCGTTGCTATAGATGGTATACCTATAAGACGAACAACTGAACTATTTGGTTTAATTAATGTGATATTTTTCTCACCTGAAGATTTATTTATAATTAAAAATGGTCCTTCAGAGAGAAGAAGGTTTATTGATATGGAGTTATGTCAGATTAGCAGACTTTATTATCAGAATTTATCTACATACAATAAGGTACTAAATCAAAGAAATAATCTTCTAAAACAGATTTATCATAACAGGAGTCTGATAGATACAATTGATGTATGGGATGATCAGTTATGTGAATATGGTATAAAGGTTATTAGAGAAAGAAGTAATTTTATTTCCATGCTCAATGAGATTATTGGGGATATTCATTACAATCTGACATCCGGCAAAGAAAATATTCAAATAATTTATGATAAGAATATTGAAGAGGATAATTTCAAAAAGACACTAAAAGACAAATTAAGTGTTGATTTAAATTATTCAAGTTCACAGACGGGACCTCATAGAGATGATATTATTTTTATGGTTAACGGAATGGATATCAGAAAATACGGATCCCAGGGTCAACAAAGAACAGTTGCTTTATCCCTCAAGATGGCAGAGATAAAGCTTGTAAAAAAAATAATAAATGATAATCCTATTTTATTGCTTGATGATGTTATGAGTGAGCTTGATACAAATAGGAGAAATTCACTAATTGAAGAAATAAAGGATATACAGACAATTATAACCTGTACAGGATATGATGATTTTATAAAAGAACAGGTAATTATCAACAATGTATATAATGTTACAGATGGTTTTATCATAAGAACGGAGGAAACAGATGGAAAATAATTACGATGCTGACCAGATACAAATATTAGAAGGTCTTGAGGCTGTTAGAAAAAGACCGGGTATGTATATAGGAAGTACATCATCAAGAGGTCTTCATCATCTTGTTTATGAAATTGTAGATAATGCCGTAGATGAGGCACTTGCTGGTTATTGTAAACATATTAAGGTTTTTATTAATGAAGATAATTCCATAACTGTTATTGATGATGGTAGAGGAATACCTATAGGTATGCATGAGAAAAAAGGTATACCTGCTGTCGAGGTAGTATTTACAATATTACATGCAGGAGGAAAGTTCGGCGGTGGAGGATATAAGGTATCCGGTGGTCTTCATGGTGTTGGTGCATCTGTAGTAAATGCTCTTTCTAATTGGTTAGAGGTTGAGATTACAAGAGAAGGCAAGGTATATTATCAAAGATATGAAAAAGGTAAGGTAGTTAATAAGCTTAAGGTAATAGGTGAAGCTCCTATAGATAAATCAGGTACAAAGGTAACATTTTTACCGGATGATACAATATTTGAAGAGACTGTTTATGATTATGATACATTAAGAAACAGGTTAAGAGAGATGGCTTTCCTTACAGCCGGTCTTAAGATTACGCTTACAGATATGAGATTAAATCCTCCAAAGGAAAGAGAATTCCATTATGAAGGTGGAATTAAGGAATTTGTAACATATATAAACAGACATAAGGATGCACTATATGACAAGGTAATATATTGTGAAGGTGTAAGAGAGGGAGTAAGTGTTGAAGTAGCATTACAGCATAATGACTCTTACAACGAATCTACTTACAGTTTTGTTAATAATATTACTACTCCTGAAGGTGGAACTCATCTTACAGGCTTTAAGTCAGCAATAACTAAAGTATTTAATGATTATGCAAGAAAGAACGGAATAATTAAGGATAAGGATGACAATTTATCAGGAGATGATTTAAGAGAAGGACTTGCTGCAATTATTTCAGTTAAAATCAGTGAACCTCAGTTTGAGGGACAGACAAAGCAGAAGCTTGGTAATTCAGAGGCAAGACCTGCAGTTGAAAGTGTTGTTACAGAACAACTGACATATTTCTTAGAGCAGAATCCTGCAATAGCTAAGATTATTGTTAATAAAGCAGCACTTGCACAAAGAGCAAGAATAGCTGCAAGAAAGGCTAGAGATGTTGCAAGAAAAGCAAACCTTTCTGATAACATGGCACTTCCGGGTAAGCTTGCAGACTGTTCTGATAAGGATCCTAAGAATTGTGAAATATATTTAGTTGAGGGAGATTCCGCCGGTGGTTCAGCTAAGACTGCGAGATCACGTGCAACACAGGCGATACTTCCGCTTAGAGGTAAGATTCTTAACGTAGAAAAAGCAAGAATAGATAAAATACTTGGTAACGAAGAAATAAAGGCAATGATTACTGCTTTTGGTACAGGTATTCACGAGAACTTTAATATTGAGAAGCTTAGATATAATAAGATTATTATTATGACTGATGCCGATGTTGATGGTGCACATATTTCAACATTGTTGCTTACATTTTTCTATAGATTTATGCCGGATCTTATTAGAAAGGGTCATGTATATCTTGCACAGCCACCTCTGTATAAACTTGAGAAGAATAAAAAGATTTGGTATGCGTATAGTGATGACGAACTAAATAAGATTCTTGAAGAAGTAGGAAGAGATCAGAATAATAAAATACAAAGATATAAAGGTCTTGGTGAGATGGATGCAGAACAGCTATGGGAGACAACAATGGATCCTGAGAGACGTATTCTTCTCAGAGTAGCAATAGATGATGATGATGAGTCAGAAATTGATTTGACATTTAATGTACTTATGGGCGACAAGGTTGAACCAAGAAGAGAGTTTATCGAGACAAACGCTAAATATGTTAAAAACCTTGATGTTTAGTTGAGAAAGGAACCGAATTATGGAAGACGATAAGATTTTTGATAAAGTAAGTGAAGTCGGTTTAAAGAAAACGATGGAACGCTCTTACATTGATTATGCAATGAGTGTTATTGCGGCAAGAGCACTTCCGGATGTAAGAGATGGACTTAAGCCGGTTCAAAGAAGAATTCTTCACTCTATGATTGAACTTAATAATGGTCCTGATAAACCTCATCGAAAATGCGCTCGTATTGTCGGTGATACAATGGGTAAATATCATCCACATGGTGATAGCTCTATATATGAGGCACTTGTTAAATTAGCTCAGGAATGGAGTACAAGGTATCCACTTGTAGATGGTCATGGCAATTTTGGTTCAGTTGATGGTGATCATGCTGCTGCAATGAGATATACAGAAGCAAGACTTTCAAAGATATCAATGGAAATGCTTGCTGATATTAATAAGGATACTGTTGATTTTGTTCCTAACTTTGATGAAACAGAAAAGGAACCTACAGTACTTCCATCACGTTATCCTAACCTATTAGTTAATGGTACATCAGGTATTGCAGTTGGTATGGCTACTAATATTCCACCACATAATTTGAAGGAAACAATAAATGCTGCTGTAAAAATAATAGATAACAGAGTAATAGAGGATAGAGAAACTACAATAGAAGAGTTAATGGAAATCATTAAAGGACCTGATTTTCCAACTGGTGCACAGATTCTTGGAAGACAGGGTATAAGTGATGCGTATAGAACAGGAAGAGGTAAGATAAAAGTACGTGCTATCACAGATATCGAACCAATGCAAAACGGTAAGCAGAGAATTGTTGTTACTGAGCTTCCATATATGGTTAATAAATCACTTCTTATCCAGAAAATGGTTGAGCTTGTAAAAGACAAAAGAGTTGATGGTATTACTGATATCAGAGATGAGTCTTCAAGAGAAGGAATGCGTATAGTTATTGAGCTACGAAAGGATGTAAATGCTAATGTTCTTTTAAATCAGTTATATAAGCATACTCAGCTTCAGGATACATTTGGTGTTATTATGCTTGCTCTTGTTAATGGTGTTCCAAAGGTTCTTAATCTCTATGAGATGCTGAAATATTATTTGAAGCATCAGGAAGAGGTTGTTACAAGAAGAACAAAATACGAATTAAACAAGGCCGAGGAAAGAGCTCATATATTACTTGGTTTGCTTATTGCACTTGATAATATCGATGAAGTAATAAAGATAATAAGAGAATCAAAGAATGTGGCAGAAGCAAAGGCTTCATTAATAGAGCGATTTGAATTATCAGAAGTTCAGGCTCAGGCAATTGTCGATATGAGACTTCGTGCGTTAACAGGTCTAGAAAGAGAAAAGCTTGAGAATGAGTATAAGGAGCTTATGGCAAAGATAGCAGAGTTTAAGGAGATTCTCGCTGATAATAAAAAACTTCTTTGTGTAATAAAGGATGAGCTTCTTGTTATTTCTAATAAATACGGTGATGAAAGAAGAACCTCAATTGGACAGAGCATTGATGATGTAACTGATGAGGAGCTTATTGAAAGAGAAGATATTGTTATTACAATGACTAAGCTTGGTTATATTAAGCGTATGCCTCAGGATACCTTTAAGGCTCAGAACAGAGGTGGTAAAGGTATTAAGGGTATGCAGACAATAGAAGATGATTACATTGATGATATCTTTATGACAAATACCCATAACTTTATCATGTTCTTTACTAACAAAGGAAGGGTATACAGACTTAAGGGTTATGAGATTCCGGAATCAGGAAGAACAGCCAGAGGTGTTGCAATTGTAAATCTTCTTCAGTTGCAGGCAGATGAATATGTAACAGCAATCATTCCATTAAAGAATTATGAGGATAAGAAGTTCTTATTCATGGCTACTAAGAACGGAATGGTTAAGAAGACATATTTGACAGACTATATGAATGTCAGAAAAACAGGTCTTGCTGCTATTACATTAAGGGAAGATGATGAGCTTATTGAAGTAAAAGCAACAGATGGCGAAAATGATGTATTTCTTATTACAAATAAGGGTATGTGTATCAGATTTAATGAGAGCTGTGTAAGAAATACCGGAAGAACATCTATGGGTGTTATTGGAGTTAAGCTCGATAAGAATGATTATGTTGTAGCAATGCAGCTTAATAGTCAGGGAGACTCTATTTTATTTGTATCTGAAAAGGGTATGGGTAAAAGAACTCTTCTCGAAGAATTTTCAGCACAAAACAGAGGCGGTAAAGGTGTTAAGTGTTATAAGATAAATGAGAAGACAGGATGCATAGTTGGTGCTAAAGCTGTAACAGATGAAAATGATGTAATGATTATGACAAATGAAGGAATAATTATCAGAATGAGCTGTATGGATATTTCAAAGCTTGGAAGAGTCACATCAGGTGTTAAGCTTATTAATATCAATTATGAAAAGAATATAGTTGTTGCTTCTCTTGCTAAGGTTAGAAAAACCCAAGATGATACTACCGAGACAGAAGATGTTGAGCAGGAAGCTGATCAGGAAGCCAAGGTCCATCAGGATGGTGAGTCTGAGCAGAAAGAAGAATAGTATTGTTTTATTCTTATAGCAATAATAAGAGACTGTTGTAATATTGTATTATATACAATTACAACAGTCTTTTTCAGATAATGAAATGTAATGAAAATGTAAGGCTTTATTAATTGTACGAACAGGTATCCTATGGTATAATATTTTCTGTATATTGAGCTCAGAAAGGGTTAAATAAACTATCATATAGATAAAATGTTTTATATTAGGAGAGGTGTAATAAATGTCAGGGTTATTAGAGGTATTAATGGCAGCTGCTACTGAGGCAACTACAGAAACAACAACAGAGAAATCAAATATTATTGAGGCTCTTGAAAAGGGAGAGAAGGTTTCAGAGCTTTCAAGCGAAATAATGAATGTGATATACATTCTTGTGACAATAGTAATAATTATTGCAGTAATGACAATAGCTCTATATATTTACAAGTTTATCAGAAACAGGAGAGATCCTAATTACGTAAAGAATGATGACGAATTTTTAGATGACTAAATTAAAGGGAGAAGACAATGAGAACAATATATACACAGGAGATAATTGATAACGTAAAAGAGATGTGTATAGAAGCAAATATACATTTATCAAAGGATATGGAGAAGGCAGTTAGAGAGTCAGTATCAACAGAGGACAGCCCTTTAGGAAAACAGATTCTCAATCAGTTGTGTGAGAACCTTGACATTGCTGCCGCAGATTCAATTCCAATATGCCAGGATACAGGAATGGCAGTTTTCTTTGTAAATGTTGGACAGGATGTTCATATTGAGGGAATGTCAATAAGTGATGCGATTAATGAAGGTGTAAGATTAGGTTATACAGAAGGATATCTTAGAAAGTCTGTTGTTAGAGATCCTTTGTTAAGAGAGAATACTAAGGATAATACTCCGGCAATTATTCATTATGATATAGTTCCGGGAGATAAGATAGAGATTACAATAGCACCTAAGGGCTTTGGAAGCGAGAATATGAGTCGTGTGTTTATGCTTAAGCCTGCTGATGGAGAAGAGGGGGTTAAGAATGCTGTGCTTACTGCTGTTAAGGAAGCCGGACCTAATGCCTGTCCGCCTGTATTTGTAGGAGTTGGTCTTGGCGGGGATTTCGAGCTCGCTGCTCTTCTTGCAAAGAAAGCACTTACAAGAAAGGCGGGAACACATTCAGAGCATGAGCATATAGCACGTATAGAGAAGGAACTATTAGAGGCAATAAACAGCACGGGTATAGGACCTGGAGGTCTTGGTGGCAGAACAACAGCACTTGCAGTTAATATTGAAACATATGCTACTCATATTGCAGGAATGCCGCTTGCAGTAAATATGTGCTGTCATGTAAACCGTCATGTAACAAGAGTTATCTGATGGTCTTTCTGGATCATAAGGGGATAGAAGGTATATGGGTAAATTTTCAGCTTTTTTTAATAAACAAAAAAACAACATTAAAGAGATATACTTTACTTATACAGTTACAATTATTGCAGCTATTTTACTATCAGTATTTCTCGTAGTACAAAACCATAACACAACAAGCGATATCCTTAACCATATTATTGTTGTGTTAGTTTTACTTTTGTGCTGGAGTTTTTTCTTTGAATCTTTTTATTATTTGAAGGATAATAATAAGCTGAAGAGAATTATTTCATCAGGAATAGGATTAGTAGTATCAATAGTATTTGATATAATAATTGATAAGTGCACAGATATAAATGATATAGTTGATATGTATATATCAAATATCAGTATTTTCTATATCGTGTTTTTTGTCGGTGCAGGATTATTTGTTATTATCAGAAAACAGAAGATTGAATTTAGTGAATATGCTGCCAGAGTAGTATTCGGATTATTAAGGGCAGCCGGTTTGTTTTTATCATTATTTATAGCAACTATTCTTATATTAGTGTTATTTGATAATCTGATTGTTGATATTGATTATTGGAGATATTTATATGATGTAGAACTGCTACTTTGTGGAATAATTTATCTGCCTGCCTGTCTTATAACATTATTAAAGGCAGATGAAGAGAATTCCAAATTCACAAAAGCCTTCGTGAAATATGCATTAATGCCATGTGTATTAGTTGCGATGCTTATTATTTATATTTACATATTTAAGATATTCTTTACCTGGCAGATTCCATCAAATGAGATTTTTAATATATGTGCGTTATTATTTGCACTATGTATGCCTATTTGGACAATGGCATATGCATTTACAAAGGACAGTAACAACATATATGCAAAGCTTATAAAATATATCAAATATATTTATTCGCCATTTATTATTTTGGAGATATATTCGATAGGTGTCCGTATAAGTGATTACGGAATGACAGAACCAAGATATGCAGCTGTTATATTTATCATATTGCAAATAATCTATATTCTTTGGGAAGTTATTCTTAAAGTAGTTGATATCTTAAGGAAGCGTGAAAGAAGAACATTATTTGCAAAAAACTATGAGTATATGATTCTTGTAATAATTGTATTCATATTTATCTATTTACTTGTACCCGGAATTAATGCAACATATGCTTCATTTCTTTCTCAGAAGAACCGGTTTGAGAGTAATGTAGAAGAAAATATTGTTGAAGCTTCAGAGTCTATGGAATATCTACTCTATAATAATATATATGGAAAAAGATATTTTGATGAAAATGAAAGCTACAAGCAGGAATATATTGATAAGTTCATTAAAGAGAATAATAAAGCGGTACTAGAACAATGGAGATACATTAATATTCATGATTCACTACTAGATAGAGGACTTGATATAAGCGGCTACGATTGCATATATGATGTATGGTGTAATCAGGACGAAGAAGAATATTATGAAGATGATAATATAGAGGCAGAAGTACAATTTAGATCAGATACTGATCTGGAAAATGAAAAATTATCAATAAATATTGCAAATGATCTTTCATACTTCGTAGATTTATATGATAGTAACAAAAGAGAATTTGACGAACCATATATAATTAAGGTAAATGGCGAAAGTATTACGGATAAAGAATTCTATTTATGTGTTAATGGTATTTCCTTTGCATATTCAGAAGAAACAAACAAATATAAGGAAATTACAATAAATGGTTATTTGCTTGAAAAAGACATTGGAGGAACAGATAATGAGTAATAAAGAGATAACATTACCATTTAACAAAGAAGAAGTTGCAGAGCTTAAGGCAGGCGATTATGTATATATTACCGGTACGATTTATAGTGCAAGAGATGCCGCTCACAAAAGAATGTATGAGGCTATAAAAGATGCCGAGAATGGTGATAGCAGCATAATTGATTGTAATGGAGCACAGCTATATGAGAAGGGAATATTACCTTTTGATATTACAGGTAACACTATATATTATCTTGGACCAACGCCGGCAAAGGAAGGTCAGGTAATAGGTTCAGCAGGTCCAACAACAAGCACACGTATGGACAAGTATACGCCACTTATTCTTGATAAAGGTCTTACAGGAATGATTGGAAAGGGTAAGAGAAGTAAAGATGTAGTAGAAGCAATTATTAGAAATAAGGCTGTCTATTTTGCTGCAGTAGGAGGGGCAGGTGCTCTTCTGTCAAAATGCATAAAGGAGTCAGAGGTAATTGCCTATGACGATTTGGGAACAGAGGCTATAAGGAAGATGATGGTTGAAAACTTCCCTGCAATAGTTGTAATTGATTCTGAAGGTAATAATTTGTATGAAACAGCAGTTGAGGATTACCTTCGTAGTAATAACCGGGCTTTGTAGTATTGATTGAGTTAACGTGCATATTTGCACAATTAATATAGATTAAAACACTACATATGTGATTTTATTTTAATAAGGTAAAGATTATACTAAAGCTATATTTTGGTATAATCTTTTACTTTTTCATAAATAAACAGGAGGAAACATTTATGAGTAAATTTAAAAAATGGAAAAAACAAAAGCCTGAAAAGGTAAGTCTTACTAAGGGAAATATAATTGCAATTGTTGTATTTCTTATAATAGAAGCATTATTTTATTATGCAACATTCCCTTCACTTAATATCCATAATGGAGAGTTTTGGGGATGGATACTTATTACATTAGTTGCATTAATTATTTGCACAATGAATTTCAAGATTGACAGGAAGGCAGGAGCACCTTTTAATCAGGGACCAAGAGCTAATTATATTTCAAAGTATGGATTTATAGTTGTTGGCGTATTAATCGTTGTACTTATTATTGGTTCTATTATTTCTTCACCACTTTTTATGTCTTCTAAATATGCTAGTCTTATTAATATAGAGAACGGAGATTTTACTACTGATATTGCGGAAAATGAGGATATTAGCGATATTGCACTTATGGACACGGATAGTGCAAGAATTATTGGTGACAGAGCTATCGGTTCCTTGTCAGATGTTGTAAGTCAGTACGAGGTTAGTAAGGATTATAGCACAATTGATTATAATGGCAGACCAATGAAGGTCGCATCACTTAACTATGCGGGCTTTTTCAAATATTTTAATAATAAGTCAGAGGGAATCCCGGGTTATGTGTTAGTTGACCCTGTTAAGAATGAAGCAAAATATGTTAAGCTTGAGAAATCAATTAAGTATTCACCATCAGCATATTTCAATGACAATTTACAAAGACATGTTCAGATGGCATATCCAACAAGCCTGTTTGAGGGATATTACCTTGAGCTTGATAATGACGGAAATCCATATTACATATGCCCAACTCTTAAGGCAAATGCAGGACTTTTTGGCGCAAAGGATGTAAAAGGCGTAGTTATATGTGACCCTTGTACAGGAGATATGGAATATTATGATGTTGCTGATGTTCCATCCTGGGTTGACAGAGTGTATGATGGAAGCCTTGCCTGCCGGAAGTTTGACTGGTATGGAGAGCTCTCAGGAGGATATATCAATAGTGTTATTGGAAACAAGGGCTGTAAGAAGACTACAGAGGACTACGGCTATAAAGTAATGAATGGTGATGTCTGGGTATATACCGGCGTAACCTCAGTAAATGGTGATGAGTCAAATATTGGTTTTGTTATGATTAACCTTCGTACCGGGGAGAGCAAATATTACAGTATAGCCGGCGCAGAGGAATTCTCAGCAATGTCATCTGCAGAAGGACAGGTTCAGCATCTTGGATACAGGGCTTCCTTCCCGTCACTAATTAATATTAAGGGCATTCCTACGTATATAATGGTGCTTAAGGATAATGCAGGTCTTGTTAAAATGTACGCACTTGTAAATGTAGAAAAATACAACATCGTTGCTACGGGAACAACTCAGAAGGACGCGCTTTCTGCATATAATAAGCTGCTTGCTGAAAACAACATATTAAGCAGTGGCGAGATAACAGATGATATTCCTTCAGAGAAGATAACCGTTAAGGATATAAAGTATATTTTGCTTGATAGTGAAACATATGTATACATAACAGACAGTAAGAATAGTGTATATAAACAGAAATTCTCTGAAAATGAGGAGCTTATCTTTATTCAGATTGGAGATTCGATTACCGTATATTATGATACTGCAGATGGCGAAATCCGTAACATGATAGGGTATACAAAATAAGTTGTTTTGTAAGTTTTGACGAAAAAATTTGTTACTATTTCTTGGAAACAAGAGATTGTATTGATATTGTCAAAATGATATATTAGTTTTGTATAAGTTTCTATCAAAACAATATTTATAAGAAGGAGAGAATGAAAAAAAATGAGTAAGAAATCAATTAAGAAATCCTTGCTTTTGTTAGCATTGTCTGCGATTATGCTCTTTGCTATGAGTATTACTGCAACAGCTGCGACAAATGCAACAATAACCGGTCTTAAGCAGGTAAGTGGTTATGAGACCTCAGTTAGAGTATCCTGGAACGCAGCGCCTAGTGCTGATTTAAAAGGTTATTATGTATATTTTTCAACAGATGGAGTTAATTTTGCAAGATTAAGTACATCACAGTATCCGGACGCATATTCAGCTGAGGCCGGAATATCAGGTCTTTCAGCAGGTAATAAATATTATGTTAAGGTTGCGGCTTGTTATGATGCTGGTAATTATACTTATGTAGCAGGTCCGATATCAAATGCTATTTCTGTTGTAACAGCACCAAAGAGCGTTGATTACAAAACAATTATTCAGACAAATGCAACAACAAGCAATATATCATGTAAGTGGACAGGTTCTTATGGTGCTTCAGGTTATGTTGTAACATTAGGTACAACAACTACTACTGTATCAGCAACATCAGCAACACTTAAGCAGGCAGCAGGTAATTATAACTACTGTAAAGTACAGGCATTTAAGCAGTCAAATGAAGGCTTTAGAGCTTATGCGGGCAATTCAACTTCAGTGACAATGTACTCAGCTCCAAAGAAACCAATTAAGGTTGCATCAGCTAAGTACGGTACTATTAAATGGCAGCCAACAGAGAGCAATAAGGTTAAGATAGGCTGGGATATGCCAACAGGATATACATCAACAACAGATGGTTTCCAGATTCAGATTTATTCAATTAATGGAAAGAAGAAGCTTAAGACTTACAATATTGCTAATAAGTATACTTACTATAAGGAGTTTAATATTAGTTCTGTTAAGAATAAAGGCTTTAAGGTACGTGTAAGAGCATATAAGAATGTTGCCGGCAAGAAGTGCTATGGTAGCTGGTCTTCATTTAAGGCAGTTGTTCCACAGGCAGCAGTTAAGATACAAGACCGAGTTAGCTATACATCTTTTAGAGCAGTATGGCCTAAGATTAAGAACGTAAAGAAGTATTATGTATATGTATGTAAGAATGAGAACGTTGCCCAGAAGGATCAGGTATGGAAGAAGGTTGCAACTCTTGGAAGTAATGCAACATCATATGTAGCAAAGAACCTTAAGGTAGGCAAGTATAATGCAATTTATGTTATCCCTGTAGTTAAGGTTGGAGGTAAAACATACAAGGCAGAGGCTACCTGGTATAAATATACATATATGTCTTCATATTATTAAGATATGAAACTATATAACTAGTTAGTTATATTACTACAAAAAACAGGGAGGACTTATCCTCCCTATTTTTTTATAATAGGAAATTCTTACCAATTTCCTATTATAAAAAACGCTCCGCTAAGGATGCGCACTCGCGCGACAGGAATCATGTCGCAAAAG
>JAEDHX010000127.1 GCA_016296785.1 Coprococcus sp.
CTTATCGCGCGAGTGCGCATCCTTAGCGGAGCGTTTTTTATATAACAGGAAATTCTATGGAATTTCCTGTTATATAAAAAAGCAGGAGCCAAATATTAGCTCCTGCTCCACATATAACAAAACGCCTGCGTTCTTGCTGCGAATTTCTCTGTCTTAAGTAACTGCCTTACCTCTTCCTTTGTATACCATCCAGGTTCAATCTCTTCAAGTGTCGATGTACTTGGCTTAAAGCTTCCTCTTGCCCTTCCGACTACACATACATTTGTCTCATTTGAGAATCCGACAGCACTATAGCTTGTGTCGATAAAATCTGTAATCTCATAAAGCTCAAGCCCAGTTTCTTCCATAAGCTCACGCTTAGCACTGTCATATGGTGTCTCTCCCGGATCAATAAGTCCGGCAGGGAAATTATATACCCATTCTCCCGGTGCAAGTCTGAATTCTCTGTCAATAAGTATTCTTTCATCATTCTCATCTGTTGCAATAATTACAACTGCATCAGCACGTTTGCCATGAAGCTCTTTGAAGCTTGTTATGTCCCTGTTACGGCTTATCATTTCATAAATCTTCTTTTGTCCATCAACAGTTTCATATTCCACATCATATCGTGCTATGAATTTGCCCTGCTCTTTTTTTGTTATATTCTTAAATTCCATTTTCCTATCCCTATTTGATATCTGTTATATAGATAATTTAAGTATTTCAGATAAATTCTTCTGTATTCCTTCTGCTATATCAGGCTTATTCATTGAATATACATGAATATTCTTAACACCATTGGCAATCAAATCAATTATCTGGTCTGTTGCATATATGATGCCCGCCTGTTTCATTGCATCAGGATTGCCTCCAAATCTGTCCACAATATTCCTGAAACGCTCAGGCACATTACAACCTGATAATTTCACGGCATTCTTCACCTGGGTGGCTCTTGTAATAGGCATAATTCCCGGGATAACGGGAACAGTAATCCCTGCTTCTCTTATCCTATATAAGAAATTATAGTAAATGTTATTGTCAAAAAACATCTGGGTGGTAAGGAACTCACAGCCTGCATCAACCTTAGTCTTCAGGTTTAATATATCTTCCTTCTTGGTAGCTGCATCAGGGTGTCCCTCAGGATAGCATGCACCACCTACACAAAAATCACCATAGTCCTTAATGTCAGCAACAAGATCTGAAGCATGCTTATAATCCGTAAATATCTCTCCATCATAATCCTTAGGAATATCACCGCGAAGAGCAAGAACATTTTCAATTCCGGCTTCCTTCATATCGTCAAGTGCTGTATGTATACTTGCCTTACTTGCGCCTACACAGGTAAGATGTGCCAGACTTGTTACGCCGTTTGACTGCTGAAGCTTAGCGGCTATTTTAACAGTATTTCCTCTCGTACTTCCTCCTGCACCATAAGTAACACTCATGTAGCTTGGATTAAGCGCCGCAACATTACAAGCTGCCTCTTCAACTGCATGATAGTCAGTATCCGACTTTGGTGGAAATACTTCAAAGGACAGTGTTATTTTATCTGTATTAATTATATCTCTTAACTTCATCTTTATCCTCACCTTTTAGTAAATCATTAATATATTAAGTCTAGCACACATTATACATTATAAAAATCTTACCTGCAAACACTTTATTAAATTAATGCGATGCAATATCTTCCAATATTTTCAAATCTTATTTTGCCAGATAATATATACCTGATTCAAACACACTTCCTGCAGCATCCATTATATATCTGCAATCTGATTTTGGTGTATGAACAACAGTCTTATAATCGCTATAAAGATTTTTGATAACCAGATTCATTTCACATCTGTACTTCTTTTTTTGATGTTTTTCTTTACCGAAAACAAGCTCCCGCCACAATATATGATGAAGCTCATGCTCATATTTCTTATGTTCACTCATACCATATGAATACTTATCATTATGTGGATAAGTAAAGGAGTCTGCCAGATAATGCATTAATACACCAAGAACAAAGCTGCTCCTGAGCTTATTTTTCTTCCTTTTCATAAGATATACACAATGCTTTTCTACACGTTTTTTTGCATTGCTATATACATGTCCATAAAAATTGTGTCTTTCAATTATTCCATTCATATAGGAAAGCACCCATATATCAGGCATTATACTTCCAAGCAAAAACAGCCTTTCCTGCATAGGGGAAAAGCTGTTTTCAGTGCCTCTTAACAAATGATAACCTAGTGCAAGATGGTCCTTTGTCTCCATAAAAGTCCT
>JAEDHX010000128.1 GCA_016296785.1 Coprococcus sp.
GAGTAGTCATTACTACTATATCGGCATCCATTTTCATCATAAGTGTGATAAGCTTTTTCTCTCCGATATAATATGCCCTTATTTTATCATTCTTCTCAGCAAGTTCAAAAATCTTATCATTAAAATCACTTGTTATATAGTGAATTGTAATATTGGTATGCTCTAGAAGATACTCGATTGTACCCTTATAATACTTATAAAATCCACTACCCTCTGAATAAAATACAAGCTTTTTGTTAACTACAGAGAAAAATCTCTTATAATCCTGTTTTTCCTTCTTTGTCTTCTCATCACCAAATAATTTTCTCTTTTCTCCACTACCTAGTCCCTTTAATTCATCAAGAGCCTTCCTTGACTTCTCAAGTTCCTCATAATCAATATATTTCTTAGGATTAATGAAAAAATTAAGGATGTAAAGTTGTGCTGTAGATAGGAGATTACTAGCAACCCAGTATACTGCAACTCCGACCGATACAAACCATCCAAGATATAAGGACAATCCGACTGAAATGACCATTGTCGAATACTTATTATATGCCGACTGTTCTGACTGAAGTACATTGCTTGCATTCTGACATACGCACATAATCCAGGCAGAAAGCCCTGCAATGATCGGTGACAATATATATGCCCCTTTAACTACTGAAGGAACTTTACCAAGATCGATACCGTAAAACATAATGTTAATGCTTGGATCATTGATTCCTGCCTTGATTACTTCAATTAGTCCCATAAGAATAATGAGTTGTATAATCAGTGGAATCATTGAAGCAAGAGGATTATATTTATATTTCTTATATATGTCGCCCTGTCCTTCTGCGATTGCATCTTTATCTCCAAAATGCTTAGCATTAAGGTAATTAATCTCCGGCTGCATCTTAACCATCTTAATTGAATTAAGCTGTACCCATATTGATACAGGAATTAATACGATCTTACTTAATAACGTAAATAGGACAATCGCCCAGCCGTAGTTTTTACATATTGAATAGCAGCCATTCATGGCCCATGAAAAAAACGCGTACAATGTTACTTATCCTTTCAAATTTATTATTTCTTAAGCTGCTCCATAAAAGCAATTTTGTTTTCAAGTGCTGTTGTAGTTGGTCTTCCAAGATCGTCTCTTGCACCAAGTGCGCACTTTACCTCAATAAATGTTAAATGGTTTGCCTTTTTTGCTTCAATAAGCTCCTTATCGAGATCTGTGAAATTATCAACTGATGCCACCCACTTAAATCCTGCACCTGCTGCCAGACTCTTCCAGTCAATATTAGCTGATACAGTAGGCAGTCCTCCAACTGTCTCATGTGATTCGTTATTTATAAGAATATAAACCATATTCTCAGGATTATGCTTCGCAAGCACTGCAAGTGCACCAAGATGCATAATTGCTGATCCATCACCATCAATACACCATACCTTCTTGTCAGGCTTATTAAGTGCGACCCCCATTGCAATAGATGAAGTATGCCCCATTGAACCAACAGTTAGGAAGTCATATCCGTGTCCTTGTCCCTTAGCTTCTCTTGCTTCGAAGAGCTCTCTACTTGCTTTACCTGTTGTAGAAACTATCGGATCTTCTCCTGATACTTCAATAATATGCTTTATTATGTCTTCTCTTGACATATCATATTCATTAGAATACTTTACCTTTACATCATATGATAAAGCACCCTTTCTAACTACAAATGCAACAGGCTTTCCTTCCGACAATGTATTATTGAACCTGCCCATTACATTCTTCAGGTCATCCTCTGTCATATCTTCATCAAGTATTACATTCTCAATGCCCAAATCCTCAAGAAGCTTAACTGTAATCTCCCCCTGATAAATGTGCTGAGGTTCATCATGCTTACCTGGTTCTCCTCTCCAGCCGATAATAAATATCATCGGAATTGCATAAACTTTCTCATTAAGAAGTGATGCAACTGGATTGACTATATTGCCTTCACCTGAATTCTGCATATACACAACAGGATATTTTCCTGTAGCCATATGGTATCCCGCTGCCACACCGACACAGTTACCTTCATTGGCAGCTATTACATGGTGGTTTCTGTCAATTCCATATGTATGCATTAAATAATTACATAATGGCTTGAGCAGCGAATCAGGAACACCTGTGTAAAAATCTGCATTTAGTGCTTTTATTAAGCCTTCAACCTTCATAATAATAACCTCAAATAAAACTT
>JAEDHX010000129.1 GCA_016296785.1 Coprococcus sp.
TAGGAAAGAGTAAGCTTTCAGAGTATACCGCAAATATTGCATTTGCAGGCTTTACGGCACCAAAGATTCTTTGGATGCAGAATAATGAGCCGGAGCTTTGGAAGAAGGTTCACAAGATTATGCTGCCTAAGGATTATCTTGCATATCGTATGTCAGGAACATTCTGTACTGATTATTCAGATGCTTCAGGTATGTTGCTTCTTGATGTTAAGAACAGATGCTGGTCAAAGGAAATGCTTGATATATGCAATATCACAGAGGATATGCTTCCGAAGCTATATGAAAGCTATGAGGTAGTCGGATATCTTAAGGAAGATATTGCTAATATGCTTGGCCTTTCAACAAAGGTTAAGATTATTGCAGGAGCAGGAGATAATGCTGCAGCTGCAATTGGTACGGGTACTGTTGGAGAAGGCAAATGTAATCTCTCCATAGGTACAAGCGGAACAGTATTTGTTTCAAGCAGTTCATTCGGAGTAGATGAGAATAATGCACTCCACTCATTTGCCCATGCAGATGGCGGATATCATCTGATGGGATGTATGCTTTCTGCAGCATCATGTAATATGTGGTGGATGAACGATATATTAAGTACTGATAATTATTCGCTTGAACAGGATGGAATAGATAAGCTTGGCGAGAATAATGTGTACTTCCTGCCTTATCTTATGGGTGAGAGATCACCTCACAATAATGCCATGGCAAGGGCTATGTTCTTTGGTATGTCAATGGACACAACCAGAAAGGATATGACACAGGCTGTTCTTGAGGGCGTTGCTTTTGGTCTTCGTGATTGCCTTGAGGTTGCCAGAGACCTTGGTGTTACAATTGACAGCTCAAAGATATGTGGAGGCGGAGCGAAGAGCAGACTTTGGAGAAGAATAATTGCATCAGCTCTTAATCTAAGACTTGAGATTGTTGAAAGTGAGGAAGGTCCCGGCCTTGGCGCTGCTATTCTTGCAGCAGTTGGATGTGGTGAATATCCGGATGTTGTAACTGCGTGTGATAAGCTTGTTAAGGTTGTGGATGTTGTTGAGCCTGAGATAGAGCTTGTTGAAAAGTATAATAAACGATATGAGAAATTTAAAAAATTATATCCGACTGTAAAGGCACTTTATGAAGAATAGAAGCATGTCGGAATACTAATTGGAGGTTAGATATAACAATGAAGTTTTTTATTGATACAGCAAATATTGATGATATTAAAGCTGCAAATGATTTAGGCGTGATTTGCGGTGTTACTACAAATCCATCTCTTATTGCTAAAGAGGGTAGAGATTTCAAAGAGGTTATTGCAGAGATAGCAGGTATTGTTGACGGACCAATAAGTGGAGAGGTTAAAGCAACTACAGTAGATGCCGAGGGAATGATTGCAGAAGGAAGAGAGATTGCTAAGATTCATCCTAACATGGTTGTTAAGATTCCTATGACAGAAGAAGGTCTCAAGGCTGTTAAGCAGCTTTCAAGTGAAGGAATTAAGACAAATGTTACACTTATTTTCTCAGCTAATCAGGCGCTTCTTGCAGCTAGAGCAGGCGCTACATATGTATCTCCATTCCTTGGAAGACTTGATGATATAAGCCAGCCGGGTATCGAGCTCATTGAAAAGATCGTAACAATATTTGATAATTATGGACTTGATACTGAGATAATTGCAGCATCAGTTCGTAATCCAATTCACGTAACTGATTGTGCACTTGCAGGTGCACATATTGCAACAATACCTTATAGTGTAATTAAGACAATGATTAATCATCCACTTACAACACAGGGAATTGAAAAATTCCAGAAGGATTATCTTAAGACACTTGAAGGTTAATAATTAGAATATATTATATTCACTAAACAATTATAAATAAGTTCACAAAATGGCAGGCACGAAATGATTTCCTTAACCGACATTTCATGCCTGCCCCTCCTAAATATAGGGGCGTGTGAATGTAGCATTTTAAAGGAGAAAGGTAAGATTATGAATAAATTAGAACTACAAAAAACTGCAGTTTTAGTTCGTAAGGGGATTCTGACAGGAATATATAATGCTAAAAGTGGTCATCCGGGGGGTTCGCTTTCGGCAGCAGATATCTTCACATATTTGTATTTTGAGGAGATGAATGTTAATCCTGATAATCCTAAGGACGAGAATCGTGACCGCTTTGTTTTATCAAAGGGAC
>JAEDHX010000068.1 GCA_016296785.1 Coprococcus sp.
TAAGGCTGCTAATGCAGGTGGTGTTGCTACATCAGCTCTTGAGATGAGCCAGAACAGTGAGAGACTTTCGTGGTCATTTGAAGAGGTTGATGCTAAGCTTCAGAACATTATGATTACAATCTACCATAACATTGATGATGCTGCTAAGCGTTATGGTGTAGAAGGCGACTATGTTGCAGGTGCTAATATTGCCGGATTTGAGAAGGTAGTAGAGGCTATGCTTGCACAGGGTGTTTGCTAAATAATATATATCGATAATTATTTCGATTAATAGAAGGGGCTGTCGTTTTACGATTCAATCGTTTGTACGGCACCCCTTTTAATAATGTGTGCCTTGAAAAAATATAAGGGTTATGTTACATTATTTCTGTTGCAAACTGTGTGAAGGTTGTATTAAGGGGATTACAATTGAAGATAATAATTAGAAAGATATCATTGTTAATTTGCATTTTTGTTATATGTGTTTTTTCGACAAAGCTTTATGTAAAAGCAGAAGAGTCTTCTTTAGAAGATGATACATTGATAGTTGCCATAGATGCAGGACATAGTGGTACTGATTTTGGAGCTGTCGGAAGATATGGCGGCAAATTGGTAACTGAACGAGAGACTAATCTTAAGATAGCAAAGGCGATGAAGAAGGAGCTTGACACCTATAAGGGAGTTAAGGCTATTCTTACGAGAACTGATAATGAAACAGAATGGGATATATCAGGAAGAGTTGAAAAAGCTCTTGCTGAAAATGCTGATATTATAATAAGCCTTCATAGTAATGCAAATGGAGGAATCATGGCATATTCCGGCGGAGCATGTGTTATCGTGTCTGAAGGACAGTATCGTCCGCTTCTGGCAAAGCTTGAGCAGGGACTTGGTAAAGTGATATTAAATGAGCTTTCAAGAGCAAGCGGTGTTAAGAACCAGGGACTGCTTACAAGAACAGCCAGAGAAACAAGATATCCTAATGGTACTTTAGCAGATTACTATCAGCTTACAAGACAGCCGGTAATGGAAGGTATACCATCAGTAGTAATTGAGCATTGTTTTATAGATAACTATTATGATTATATGAAATGCTTAAGCTCGAATTCCAAGATAGCAGCACTTGGTAAGGCTGATGCAACTGCAGTTGCGAAGTATTTTGGACTTGAGAAGAAGGACGGAAGTGTATCATACAAGAGAAAAGGTAAGATTGTTAAATATCTGACCAGGCATTGGGTTATGAAGGGTAATAGTCGTTATTACATTCAGAAGGATGGCTCATTTGCAACCGGTTGGAACAAGATAAAGAACAGATATTACTATTTTAAGAAAAATGGCCAGGTTGTAACCGGATGGATTAAGATTAATGGTGAACTGTATTGCTTTGATAAGCGAGGACGTGCTTTATCAGGCAAAAAGACTGTAGAAAGAAAAGGTCAGAAGGCAACATATTATTTTACTAAACGAGGTAAAGTATATAAAGGATGGAAAAAGCTTGAGGGCAAATGGTACTATTTTAGCGAAAAAAATGGTAAGCTGATAATAAATATGCGCAGATAAGCGTGTTATATAGTTGTATTAAGGAGATATACTATAATGGATTTGGTTATAGATTCAGGTATTGATGCATTAAAGGATTGTGTCAAGCTAATTCCCTTTTTGCTGGTAACATACCTGCTTATGGAATGGCTTGAACGAAAAACAGAAGAGAAGCAGATAAGAGCCATGAAGTCAGCAGGAATGTATGGACCGTTTCTTGGCGGAATCCTTGGAGTAGTTCCGCAATGCGGGTTCTCGCTGGTTGCAGCTAATCTATACAGTGGAGGAGTAATTACTGTAGGAGTATTGCTTGCGGTGTTCCTGTCAACCTCAGACGAGATGCTTCCGATATTTATGTCGCAGTCGGTGCCTTCTATGGTAATTATAAAGATATTGCTGACGAAAGCTGTTATAGCAATTGTCACAGGCTATGTAATTGATATTGCCAACAGATGGATAAAGAAACGTATGAATAAGGGCTTAGGAAATAATAAGGTGTCTGAGAGTGTCAGTAAGGCAGATGGACATAATCATCATGACAATATATATTCGGAGGCACATGAAGAAGCCGGTAAAGAGGATGATGGCAGCTTGCATCATCATGGGCATGACCATGATCATCATATTGATGGAGAGAAGAGTATCCATGGAGTGTGCGTTAATGAGCATTGTAATTGCCAGGATGGAATTATTAAATCGACAATCAAACATACTATTAAGATAGCTCTATTTATAGTTGTTATCTCATTTGCAATAAATGTGATTATTGGTTTGATAGGTGAAGAAAATATCCAGCGTGTATTTTCGGATGTCCCGGTGATTGGAGAGTTAGTTTCTGCACTGGTTGGTTTGATTCCTAATTGTGCAGCTTCAGTAATAATCACCCAGCTATACTTAGAGGGAGTGTTAAATGCCGGTGCGATGATGGCTGGGCTTCTTGTTAGTGCAGGCGTAGGAATTATGGTTCTGTTTAGAATGAACAGAAAACGAATTAAAGAGAATATTAAGATTATTCTTACATTATTTGCAGTAAGTGTTATATGGGGATTATTGATTAATATTGTAGGAATTAAATTCTGATAATATAAAAGAATCTCGCAAGCGAGATTCTCGCGCCGAGAACGGTCGCTTTTGCGACATGATTCCTATCGTGCGAGTGCGCATCCTTAGCGGAGCGTTCTTGTGTAATAGGATATTCGGAGGAATTTCCTATTACAAAAAAAACGTTCCTTACCGGGACGTTTTTTTCTTGCCACAAACAGGGCATATATCTTCCGTACATGAATGACCGCAACCCCAGCATGTCCACTCTGCAGCCTTCGAAACTACATTAGCATCCTCTGAGGTAAGTCTCTTGGTGTTAGGATTTGTTGTCATTGTAAAGTTCTTTGAAACAATTTCTACAGGTCCGTTTGGATTAACTGCTCCTTTACTTCCGCAATTACTCTTCGCTGACTTATTCTTTTTGTTAAAAATATTAAGTGCCATTTAGTCATCCCCATACTACTGTTATTGTCCATACAGATATATTTTAAAGCAGAACAAACAAAAATTCAATAGAAATTTGTTATAAACGCACAGAAAATATGCTATTGCCAAGCACCGTCAAAGGAAATAACCTGTCCTGTAAGGTAGGAGGATACATTACATAGCTGCATTGCAAATTCGGCTGCCTCGCGTGGAGAAGCAAATCTGCATGATGGTATTTCGTCTATCAGCATCTGCCTTTCTTCTTCGGAAAGGTGGCTGTTCATTTCTGTATCAATTGCGCCGAAAGCAATTGCATTTACAATAATATTACTTGGGGCAAGTTCCTTAGCCAGGGCCTTCGTAAATGTATTGATGGCTCCTTTAGCTGCAGAATATGCGACCTCGCAGGACGCCCCAACATTTCCCCAGACAGATGAAACATTAAGTATTCTGCCTGATTTGTTATTTATCATATATGGAAGTGACTGCCTGCACATATTAAATACAGAATAATAATTAGTTTTAGTGATATTATCAAATTCCTCGTAGCTCATATCTGAAAGAAGACCTACATAAGATATTCCTGCATTATTAATTAATAAATCAATCTGTCCATCAAAGAAATCTGCAGTACGGGCAATAAATTCTCCGGCAAATGTGTAATCGCCGCAATCACCCTGCATAGCAAGACATTTGCAGCCTTTGTTATTTATTATATCAGCAACTTCAAGTAATTTGTCCTTGTTCTTGAATGAAGCTATTGCTATGCGGTCGTAGTTGTCTGCAAGCATAATTGCCAGCTCTCTGCCAATTCCTCTTGATGCTCCCGTAATAATTGCTGTTTTCAAAAAATCACGCTCCCATTTCTAACAAATTTATAATGTAAGTATATCATGTGAAATATCTATTGAAAATAGAAAACACCTTTGGTATACTCAAAAATGACTTTTAGATAATATGGAGGCCACATAAGATGGGTAAGAAGATGTTTAAACTATTTATGGAGACTATGTTAAGAGCTGCAGTAATAATACTTGCTATATGTATTGTTATTATGCTTGCTTTGCTTATTAAAACAATAAACAAGAATAAGAAGAATGATAAGGGAACTAATACAACGGAAGCTAATTCGACAGAGCTTTCTACAGAAGCAATAGATCCTGAGGATCCTACCTTTGGCGGTAAGGGAGATGCTGAATCAGGTGACGATTCACAGGGTAATGACGATACTGATAATAACGGTGATGATTCTAATGTAGCTGATGTTAAATCAGCAAAGATTGCAGTAATTAATTCTACAGGAACAGCAGGTGTAGCCGGCTCATGGAAATCAGTATTGGAGTCAGATGGATATTCAAGCGTTGAGGTTGGTAATTATCTTACCGGCGTTAATTCAACAACAATGATTTATGCTTCAGGAGACTATGATTTGTCTGATCTTAAAGGCAAGTTTAATTCGCCTACAACAGGAAGCACAAGTGAGCTTGATGCCGGAAGTCTTGATGTGACAATCAGTGATTTTGATATTATTATTGTAGTTGGTACTTCTGACGTGAAATAGAATATTAGTAAACAGCTTTAGCGTAACAGGCATATGTCTGTTACGCTTTATTTGTGTAATAGGAATTCCTCCAAAGGTATTGTCCTTAAAAAAATGGGAACAATAACAAAAATGATACATGTCTTGGAGGCACTATGAAAAAAAGAGAAATAACAGGTGAATACTTGTTGCTTGCTGTTGGGGCATTTTTAATGTCAGTTGGAATAGAATCTATTTTTAATCAGGAACATATAGTATCGGGTGGAGTTACCGGTCTTGGAATAATATTTGAAACTTTATCAAAAGGGGTGGTTCCGATATGGGTAACAAATCTTGCGTGTAATATACCTCTCTTTATCGCAGGCATAAAGGTCCTTGATCGTGTAAGCATGAGACGAACTGTATTTGCAACAATTATGTCTACATTTTTTATGGCAACGCTGCCGATTTTTCCTATGCTCACTGATAATAAACTTGTAAATATGCTTCTTGGAGGAATAATTCTAGGGGTATCATATGGCATATTTTTTAGGTTTAAGTCGTCGTCCGGAGGCGCTGATTTGCTCGCCCTTATTATTGGAAGGTACAGGCGTGATATCAGCATACCGGTGATACTTGCAATAATAGATGTGACAATAGTTCTGGCAGGAGCTGTCTGCTTTGGCTTTGAAAATATAATATATGCTGCTATCGTTATATTTATCTCTACTAAGGTTGCTGACAGAATTGTACAGGGCTTTAGACAGGGAAAACTGATATTCCTGATATCAGAGCATAGCATGGAAATCAAAGATTATATTATCAATAATATAAGTAGGGGAGTTACTGTACTAAATGCCAAGGGTGGATATAGAAATCAGGATAGGGTAATGATTTTTTCTGTTTTGTCAAGTCGTCAATTAGTACAACTTAAGGACCGAATTAGGGAAATAGATGACAATTCTTTCCTTATAATATGCCAGGTAACGGACGTTTTTGGTGAAGGTTTCACAAAAATAACGCCTTAAGCGTCATTAAAACGTATCGAAAATCGTCATTTTGTTAGTTTTTTTGCCTCCGTATACAAATTAAACAAAAGATAAAAAATTTTTTTGAGCAATAATTATATAGAATGAATTGTATATTTATTGTAAAATACGTATATGTTTTAGATTGAACAAAAAAAGAGTATATAAATTACGGAGGAAATTAAGAAATGGCAAGTTTATCACTTAAGAACATCTACAAGGTTTATCCTAACGGATTCAATGCTGTTAAGGATTTCAACATGGAGATTGAAGACAAAGAGTTCATCATTTTCGTTGGACCATCAGGTTGTGGTAAATCAACAACACTTAGAATGATTGCAGGTTTGGAAGATATCAGCTCAGGTGAGTTATGGATTGGCGACAAGCTTGTAAACAATGTAGAGCCTAAGGACAGAGATATTGCGATGGTATTCCAGAACTACGCTTTGTATCCTCATATGTCAGTTTATGATAACATGGCATTTGGTCTTAAGCTTAGAAAGGTACCTAAGGAGAAGATTGATAAGGCTGTTCATGAAGCAGCTAAGATTCTTGATATTGAGCATCTTCTTGACAGAAAGCCAAAGGCTTTATCAGGTGGTCAGAGACAGAGAGTTGCTATGGGACGTGCTATCGTTCGTGAGCCAAAGGTATTCCTTATGGACGAGCCACTTTCAAACCTTGATGCTAAGCTTCGTGTACAGATGCGTGTTGAGATTTCAAAGTTACATCAGAGACTTCAGACAACTATCATCTACGTTACACATGACCAGACAGAGGCTATGACACTTGGTACAAGAATCGTAGTTATGAAGGATGGTATTATTCAGCAGGTTGATACACCACAGAACTTATACGATAAGCCATGTAACTTATTCGTAGCAGGTTTCATGGGTATGCCACCAATGAACTTCATTGATTGTAAGGTTGTTAAGTCTGGATCAGATGTATTACTTATGTTTGGTTCACATTCAATTAAGATTCCTGATAGCAAGGCTGAGAGACTTATTGCTCTTGATGCTATCGATAAGGATGTTGTTCTTGGTATCCGTCCAGAAGATATTCATGATGAGCAGTTATTCATCGAGTCATCACCAGAAAGTGTTATCGATGCAAGAATTAACATCTACGAGATGTTAGGTGCTGAAGTTTACTTATACTTCACAATCGATCAGTTCGATATCACAGCTAGAGTAAATTCACGTACAACAGCTAGACCTGGCGATACAGTACAGTTTGCATTTGACTTAAGCAAGATACACATCTTCGATAAGGAGACAGAGGAAATCTTAGTTAACTAATTAAGAACGAATCTGAATAAATTTATAGGGAAAATGTAGAAAAATCTACATTTTCCCTTTTATTTTTTTTGATTATGCATTAGAATAGATGTATAGTGTATTTTGTAAAAACTTAAGGAGTGAAAATAATGATATCAAACCAGATACTTCAGGATACTATTGATGGGTTAAAGAGTATCACGCGTACAGATTTGTGCGTTCTTGATACAGAGGGTAAGCTTCTTGCATCCACATTGAAGGATATTGAGGATTGTGAGGATGCAGTGCTTGCATTTGTTGATTCACCTGCAGAGAGCCAGGTGGTAAGGGGTTACCAATTTTTTACGGTATTTGATGATAACCAGTTAGAGCATATACTTATGGCTAAGGGAGAAACTGATGACACATATATGGTTGGCAAGATTGCTGCCTTCCAGATACAGAATCTTCTTGTAGCATATAAAGAAAGATTTGATAAGGATAATTTTATTAAGAATCTTCTTCTTGATAATTTGCTTCTTGTTGATATTTACAATAGAGCTAAGAAGCTTCATATTGATACTGATGTAAGAAGAATAGTATTTATCATTGAGACAAAGAATGAGAAGGATACTAATGCTTTAGAAACGGTAAGAAATATTTTCTCAGCTAAGACTAAGGATTTCATTACAGCAGTTGATGAGAAGAATATTATCCTTGTTAAGGAAGTTAAGTCTAATGAGACATATGACGATATGAATAAGATTGCAAGAGTAATTGTTGATATGCTTAATACAGAGGCTATGTCTTCAGTTCATGTTTCATATGGTACTATAGTTAACGAGATAAAGGAAGTTTCTCGTTCATACAAAGAAGCTAAGATGGCTCTTGATGTTGGTAAGATTTTCTATGGCAATACTAACATTATCGCATATAGCAATCTTGGAATTGGACGTCTTATTTATCAGCTCCCTCTTCCTCTTTGTAAGATGTTTATCAGAGAGATATTTGACGGTAAGAGCCCTGATGAGTTTGATGAGGAGACGCTTACTACAATTAATAAGTTCTTTGAAAACAGCTTGAATGTTTCTGAGACTTCAAGACAGCTTTACATTCATAGAAATACTCTCGTATATAGATTAGACAAGCTTCAGAAGAGTACTGGACTTGATCTTAGAGTGTTTGAGGATGCTATTACATTTAAGATTGCACTTATGGTTGTAAAGTATATGAAGTATATGGAATCACTCGATTATTAATTGTTGATTGAAACAATATGTTTCTTCGGCAGCCGGTTTATAGTATTGATACTGAGGTCGGCTGCCGATAGTTATGTAATAGATTAAATAATAAATAAGATTTCTTAAATTGGATGTACTTACTTGACAATATATTACAAAATTGTTACAATTTTGTTGTGAAGTTGATACAGATGGCAGAAAAAGGGTGTTTTTCAGGCTGGTTCCATTATTTGCTATAGAGTTTATCTGATTTTTCACAAACAAAACACATATGGTTAGTATGTTTTGTAGTATAATCATTAAAGCACGTTTAGACGAAAGGGATACGATACGGTATGATAGAGTTAGAAAATGTTACTATGACTTATCCTGGCGGAATGACAGCGCTTAAGGATGTTAATATAAATATTGAAAAGGGTGAATTTGTATTTATAGTTGGAAGCAGTGGTTCGGGTAAGACGACTTTATTCAAATTGCTGCTTAAGGAGCTTAATCCTACATCGGGCAAGATTCGTGTAGCCGGATATGATTACAGCACAATTAAGAAGAATGCGATTCCTAAGGTAAGAAGGAGAATTGGTGTAGTATTCCAGAATTTCCGTCTGCTTAAGGATAGAACAATATATGAGAATGTTGCATTTGCACAGAGAGTTATCCAGACTCCTGCAAGATTTATTAGAAGAAGGGTTCCTGCGATGCTTACTCTTGTCGGACTTGCTGAGAAGTATAAGTCATATCCGAAAGAGCTATCAGGTGGTGAGCAGCAGAGAGTTGCTATGGCAAGAGCACTTGTTAATAATCCTGATATAATTCTTGCTGATGAGCCAACAGGTAACCTTGATCCTAAGAACTCTATTGATATTATGAATCTTCTTGATGATATTAATAAGAGGGGTACAACAGTAGTAGTTGTAACTCATAATAAGGAAATCGTAAACGATATGAAGAAGCGCGTTATAACTCTTAAGAAGGGTGTAATTATAAGTGATGAGAAGCAGGGAGGATATATAGATGAAGATTAGTACATTCTTTTATATCCTGAGACAGGGATTTTCGAATATAAGGAGAAATATTTTATTCTCACTTGCTTCACTTGGAACAATTATTTCATGTTTGTTCTTATTTGGAATTATATATGCTGTAATAGTAAACTTTGAGTCAGGTATGAAGGAGCTTGAGAATACTATAACGATATCAGTATTCTTTGATGAGGAGCTTCCTGATGAATCAATTCAGCTTATTGGTGAGCAGATACGAGTACTTGATTATGTAAATACTATGGATTACATTTCGCCTGAGGAGGCATGGGATAAATTCTGTGAGCAGAATTATGACGACCCACAGGCAGCAAAGGAAGCATATGGAGACAATAATCCGCTTCGTAATTCTGCTTCTTACTCTATCACATTAAAGGATGTATCAAAGCAGGCAGAATTTGTTGCATATGCATCTGACTTAAAGGGTGTTAGAAAGGTTAAGAGCTCTGAGGTCACAGCTGATGGAATTACCACTTTATCTTCTCTTGTGGGATATGCATCAATCGGAATTGTTGTAATATTGATGCTTGTATCAATATTCCTTATTAGTAATACGATAACAATAGGTATTACTGTAAGAAAAGAAGAGATTGGAATTATGAAGCTGATTGGTGCAACAAACTTCTTTGTAAGGGCGCCTTTCATTATAGAAGGTATTATCATAGGTGCGATAGGCTCATGTATACCACTGTTCTTATTGCATACAATGTATGATAAGATACTTTCATATGTGGCCGGTAGATTTAAGGTAGTTACAAGCATGTTTGCATTTGTCAGCTCAGAGGAGCTGTTTAAGACCATGATTCCGGTAGGACTTATCCTTGGAATCGGTGTAGGTTTATTTGGTAGTATTGTTACAACACGTAAGCATTTGAAAGTGTAGGGGGGATAATCTTGAAGAAAATTCAGTTAAAATCAAAGAAATCATTTGCTAAGGTTGCAATATTAATGGCACTCATTATGGGATGTTCACTTGGAACAGTTAGTGCGGAGACAATTCAGGATGCTAAGGATGAGAGAGATGAGGCTCAGGCTAATGAGGATGAGGCTCAGGAGATTCTTGACTCATTAGAGGAAGAACAGAATGCACTTATCGAATATGTTAAAGAGCTTGATGGTCAGCTTAATACTCTTCAGAAGGAAATAAC
>JAEDHX010000130.1 GCA_016296785.1 Coprococcus sp.
ATGAAACTACGAAGGAGCAAAGCGAAATGAAGAAGTATATAGCAATTGGCGATTCTCTTACATTTGGTTTTGGACTTGCCGATAAGAAGACTGAACGTTTTTCGGCAAAGCTTACGGACAAGCTGAATAAGAAGGACGAGATGTACGTTGAGTATAATTATGGTGTAAATGGGCTTACTAGTGATGGTTTGTTAGATATGCTTGAAGCAGGAGAGATAGGCATGTTATCAGATGCTGATCTTGTCACAATTGATATTGGGGCAAATGATGTGCTTGATTCCCTTAATCAGATTCTTATCCCTATGTTTGAAAGTGGTAGCGTCTCTAAGATTGAGTATGAGGCAGCGATGGAGTCCTATAATGAGAGTATCATATCAGCATATGACAATACAAAGGAAATACTAGAGTATATAAAAAGTGTTAATCCGGATTGTACAATTGTTATAGCAACAATATACAATCCGTATCGAAATTTGGATGTAGAATTGATTCTTGATGACAGAACAGTTACGCTTGCTCAATTTGCAGATGAATTGATGCAGGAATTGAATAATAACATAAAGGAGCTGGCAAATGACTACGGCGGCCATATTGCTGACTGGTACACAGCATTTGAGATGACAAAGCTAAATGTGCTTGATGCAAAATATGATGAGACAGGAATAAATCTTGATATTCATCCAAACAAGGAAGGTCATAACCTTATGGCTACAGTTATGTACGAGGCAGTAAATTAATAGTAAGGAATAAGGATTATCATGGAGAATAATAAGAAATATAACCGTAAGGCAAATAATAGAATTAAATGTCCGGTTTCACATATTTGCGGTGGCTGTCAGTATATCGATGTTCCATATGAAAAACAGCTGGAATTAAAACAAAATAAAATGGAGCAGCTGTTTTCTGAGTTTGGATATGTGGATAAAATAATCGGTATGGAGCATCCGTTTAATTATCGTAATAAAGTAAATGCTGCTTTTAGACGATTGAAGAATGGAAAGGTGATTGCGGGAATATACGAAGAGGGGACTCATAATGTACTTTCTGTAGATGAATGCTATATAGAGGATAAGCGTGCGTCAGCCATAATTAAGTCAATTGCCGAACTGATTCGTTCCTTTAAGATGCAAATATACAATGAGGATACCGGAACAGGTCTTATTAGACATGTGCAGATAAGAACAGGATTTGCAACAGGGCAGATTATGGTAATAATTGTTACTGCATCAGCAATATTTCCGTCCAAGAATAATTTTGCAAAGGCACTTCTTAAGCTGCATCCGGAGATTACAACAGTAGTCCAAAATATAAATGATAAGAAAACAAGCATGGTAATAGGCCAAAGGAATCAGGTAATATACGGCAAAGGCTTTATTGAAGATGTCTTGTGTGGTAAGCGTTTTCGAATATCTCCGGGTAGTTTTTATCAGGTTAACCCTATTCAGACGGAAGTCCTTTATCAAAAAGCGATCAAATTTGCCGACCTCAAGAAGAAGGAAGTAGTGATTGACGCTTATTGTGGAATTGGTACGATTGGAATAATTGCAGCTGACAGAGCAAAACAGGTAATTGGCGTAGAATTAAATTCTGCCGCCATAAAGGATGCAAATATCAACTGCCGTATAAATAAGCTTGATAATGTTGATTTGTATAATAATGATGCAGGCAAATTCATGTGTGATATTGCAGAGCAGGATGAGAAAATAGATGTTGTGTTTATGGACCCGCCTCGTTCCGGAAGTGATGAGGCATTTCTTTCCTCTGTTGTGAAGCTTTCGCCTAAAAGGGTAGTCTACATTTCCTGTGGACCTGAAAGTCTTGTAAGAGATTTGAAGTATCTCACCAAAAACGGCTACAAGGTCATTCGCATTCAACCTGTGGACTTATTCCCGATGACGGAACATGTTGAGTCAGTAGCTTTGCTTGTCAAGGAGCGGTAGCGACGAAGAGAAGCAATTAGCGCTGACCATGCGATAGCTGTCCTCGATTGGCGAGCACAAAGTGCGAGGACAGAGAGGAAACAGCGAACCGCGGAGACCGTCTGCTTACTGTCACGAAAATCACCAGTTTATGCGGGATTGAGGGCACTTTTTGAAAATATGTGACTGTGTTTTTAACAGTATATTA
>JAEDHX010000131.1 GCA_016296785.1 Coprococcus sp.
AGGCAAGAGTGGATATGAGTTTGTATACATGATGTATTGTTATTCGGAGAAGTTCTGGAAGATTAGTAACCGCTATATGAATTCAAAAAAAAGCTGGATTTCGCCTGCAAATATGGAAAAACTTGAAAAAGTTATAAAAGATGAACAAGAAAAGCAAAAAATTTTGAACGAATTTTCATATTATTATGGGGTTCACAAGATGACGTTTTAAGGTTATAATGTGGAACGTGGATTAATGGATATTTTTGTGGATTTGTGGTAATATTTGTAAATATTGCAGATATTTTGCGATTTATTCACGAATAATTAGGAGGCAACGTGATGAATGAATGTAACTACAAGAACGTATATGAGCAATGGCTGAATAATCCATTGTTTGGTCAGGAGACAAAGGATGAGCTCTGGGCTATTAAAGATGATGAGAAAGAGATAGAGGAAAGATTCTATTGTGACCTTGTATTTGGTACTGCAGGTCTTCGTGGTATTATTGGTGCGGGTACTAATAGAATGAATATATATGTAGTTCGTAAGGCTACACAGGGTCTTGCAAATTATATTATTAAAGCCGGTAAGCAGGATCAGGGTGTTGCAATAGCATATGATTCAAGAAGAATGTCACCGGAATTCTCAATGGAGGCTGCGCTTTGCCTTGCAGCTAACGGAATTAAGGCATATAGATTTGAATCACTTCGTCCAACACCTGAGCTTTCATTTGCAGTCAGACATCTTGGATGTGTAGCTGGTATTAATGTAACAGCAAGTCATAATCCGCCTGAGTATAATGGATACAAGGTTTACTGGGAGGATGGCGCACAGATTACACCTCCTCACGACCAGGGTATTATGGCTGAAGTTAAGAATATTACTGATTTCGCTGATACAAAGACTATGGATATGGAAGAGGCTATAGAGAAAGGGCTTCTTGTAACAATTGGTGCTGAGGTTGATGATGCATATATTGCTGAGCTTAAGAAGCTTGTCATTAATCAGGAAGCGATTGATAAATATGGCAAGGACTTAAAGATTGTTTATTCACCTCTTCATGGTACAGGTAATATTCCTGCAAGAAGAATTCTTAAAGAGATTGGATTTGAGAATGTTTATGTTGTTCCTGAGCAGGAGCTTCCTGATGGCGAGTTCCCAACAGTAGATTATCCTAATCCGGAAGCAAAGGAAGCATTTGAGCTTGCTCTTAAGCTTGCTAAGGAGGTTGATGCAGATCTTGTTCTTGCAACTGATCCTGATGCAGACAGACTTGGATGCTATGCTAAGGATACAGCAACAGGTGAGTATAAGGTATTTACAGGTAATATGTCAGGAAGCTTACTTTGTGAATATGAGGTAAGCCAGATAAAGGCAAGAGATGGAAAGCTTCCGGAGGATGGTACTATTATTAAGACTATCGTTACAACTAATATGGTTGATGCGATTGCCAAGTACTATAATACAGAGCTCATTGAGTGCTTTACAGGTTTTAAGAATATAGGTAGAGAGATTCTTAGATTTGAGCAGACCGGCAGAGGAACATATCTCTTTGGTTTTGAAGAGAGTTATGGATGCCTTATCGGTACACATGCAAGAGATAAGGACGCTATCGTTGCTACTATGGCACTTTGCGAGGCTGCAGCATACTACAAGTCACAGGGTAAGACTTTGTGGGATGCCATGATGGATATGTATGAGAGATATGGCTATTATGTTGATGATATCAAGACAGTAACACTTAAGGGTGTTGAAGGTTCTAAGAAGATTGGTCATATTATGAATGTACTTAGAGCTAATGTACCTCTTGAGGTTGCCGGCTACAAGACAAGAGTAGTACGTGACTATCGTCTTGAGTATATAAGAAACCTTGAGACAGGTGATGTAAGACCTACCGGCTTCCCTAACCAGAATGTTCTTTACTACGAGCTTGAGAATGATGCATGGCTTGCAGTAAGACCTTCAGGTACAGAGCCAAAGATTAAATTCTACTACGGAATTAAGGGTTCAAGCTATGATGAGGCACAGAAGATGTCTGCAGACTTTGGCGACAAGGTTATGGAACTCATCTATGATATATTAGAGAAATAAAAAATTCGCCACGGGGACAAAAATTCGCCACGGGGACAGGTCCCTTGGCTAAA
>JAEDHX010000013.1 GCA_016296785.1 Coprococcus sp.
CCATCGGTAGCACCATCAGTAGCGCCATCAGTTGAGCCATCGGTAGCACCATCAGTAGCACCATCAGTTGAGCCATCGGTAGCACCATCGGTTGAACCATCGGTAGCGCCATCAGTTGAGCCATCGGTAGCACCATCAGTAGCGCCATCAGTTGAGCCATCGGTAGCACCATCAGAGGAACCAAGTTCAGAGGAGCCAAGTTCAGAGGAGCCAAGCTCGGAGGAGCCAAGCTCGGAGGAGCCAAGCTCAGAGGAGCCTTCTTCAGAGGAGGATTCAGAGGATGAGGATACTGGTAAGCTTATTGTTATTGTATATGATGAGAATACGGGTGATGTAGTTCCTGGAGCTACAGTTGAAATTACATATCCGGATGGAACAGTTGAGGAGTATGATACTGATTCGGAAGGCAAGATTGTATTAACCGAGCTTCCAAAGGGTTCATATACAATAAAGACTATTGCAGTACCGGAAGGCTATGAAGTAACTCTTGGTAAAGAGACTACTACAACAGTAAAAAATGGCAAGACAACAGAATGTGAAGTATATATTGCGGTTGATTCAGCATCAAGAGATGATGATCCTCAGAAGGAAGATACTGATACAATTCAGACAGGTGATTCTTTCAAGATTATTATTCCTATAGTTGTGATGATTCTTGCAATTGCAGGAGCATTAACCTTAGTGTTCACAAAGAAAAAGGATGAGTAATCATTTGCAATAGTATAGATATTAAATCATGCATTATCTTATATGGTTAATTCGATATTTGATAATGCATGATTTTTTTTGTTTTAGTTCTATGATTAAAAAAGCTCCCTGAGGACTAAAATTGTAAATATGAAATACTATGGGACTATTTTTGAATGTGGATATATGCTTTCTTACATTTGACCATAGTTGATAAGGTCAGATTGACCATAAATATTATTTGTAAAATGATTATTTCAATAATGCTAGTTTAATATATAATATTTGAAAAAAATATAGGAGAAATAATCATGGTAAACAGACAGTATGAACTTAATAAAGAATTAGCACAGATGCTTAAGGGTGGAGTAATTATGGATGTTACTACACCGGAGCAGGCGCGCATTGCTGAAGAGGCTGGCGCTTGTGCGGTAATGGCGCTTGAAAGAATTCCTGCAGATATTAGAGCTGCAGGTGGAGTTTCAAGAATGAGCGATCCAAAGATGATTCAGGGAATACAGGAGGCAGTGTCGATTCCGGTAATGGCAAAATGTCGTATTGGCCATTTTGTTGAGGCGCAGCTTCTTGAAGCAATTGAGATAGACTATATTGATGAGAGTGAAGTTTTGTCACCGGCTGATGATGTATATCACATTGATAAGACAAAGTTTAAGGTTCCATTTGTATGTGGTGCTAAGGATTTAGGGGAGGCTCTTCGTAGAATAAATGAGGGAGCATCTATGATTAGAACTAAGGGCGAGCCTGGAACTGGTGATGTCGTTCAGGCGGTTCGCCATATGAGAATGATGAATAGTGAGATAGCAAGAATATCTTCTATGAGAGAGGATGAGCTGTTTAATGTAGCTAAGGAGCTTCAGGTTCCATATGATCTTGTTCTATATGTTCATGAGAATCATAGACTTCCGGTCGTTAATTTTGCTGCCGGTGGTGTTGCTACACCAGCTGATGCAGCACTTATGATGCAGCTTGGTGCTGAGGGAGTATTTGTAGGATCAGGTATTTTTAAATCAGGCAATCCTGCTAAGCGTGCAAATGCAATTGTTAAAGCGGTTACTAACTATACAGATGCGAAGCTGATTGCAGAGCTTTCAAAGGATCTTGGCGAAGCTATGGTTGGTATTAATGAAGATGAGATTCAGCTTCTTATGGCTGAGAGAGGAAAGTAAGGCGGGTGTCTGAAATGAGAATTGCAGTACTTACTGTTCAAGGTGCATTTATCGAGCATGAAAAGATGCTTCATGAACTTGGATGCGAGACAATAGAATTAAGACAGAAGAAGGACTTAGAGCAGCCCTTTGACGGAATTGTTCTTCCGGGCGGAGAAAGCACAGTGCAAGGTAAGCTTATTAGAGAGCTTGATATGTACGATATTCTAAAAGAAAAGCTGGATGGCGGAATGCCTGTGCTAGCTACATGTGCGGGCTTGATATTACTTGCGAAGGATATTGCCAATGATGATCGCAGGCATTTTGGAACGCTACCTGTCAGAGTGAAACGTAATGCTTATGGAAGACAGCTTGGAAGCTTTCACCATGAGGGCGAAATCAAGGGCATTGGTACATACCCAATGGAATTTATACGTGCACCTTACATAGAAGAAGTCTCAGATGATGTGGAGGTCTTAGCTGAAGTAGATGGTAACATAGTTGCCGTTAGATACAAGAATCAGCTTGCCGCCGCCTTCCATCCGGAGCTTACAGGTGATGCACGTTTCCACCAAATGTTTCTAGACATTTGCCATGGGGACAGGTCCCGTGGCTAAAAACTGTTTCAGGCGGTGCTGTATACTTGTTTTGCAGTTGACCAATATTTGAAATATATAATACAAAAAAGTTCTGTTGATGCTACTACAGTTGTCGCCTTTCAACAGAACTTTTTCGTTAATATTGCAATAACTTTTATACTTTGTACAAACGGTATATATGACGCTTATTAAGCTATAGTGATTTTGCAATTTCATATGCTTTGTTTGTGAATTCTTCTATTCTGTTTGTGCGATTATCATCGTTTCCATATCCTCTTGTCATTTGGTCAAATACATGAACTTCACATTGCTTTGATCTGTTTCTGATTCTATCCCCGATCATAACTGTTTTCATTGCTTCAAGTTGCTGAACTCTAATTTCGTCATCAAGTGATCCGCCCATGGTAATAAGAAAAATAACTTTTTCTAATATTTTCATGGAAGGTGCGTCACCGTAGGCGAATCCATAAGTCCATACTCGCTGGAACCAGCCCTCGAGCATTGCAGGTGCCGCTGTCCAAAAATCAGGATAAATAAATGCTATTATATCTGCATTGTTTACTCTATTTTGCTCTCTTATTATATCGTCAGGTATAGGTGCATTAAGATTGTAAAAACCTTCGCGAGTATATTCACTTTCGCTCATTACCGGATTGAAGTTCTCGGCATACAAATCTGAAATAACATATGTATGGCCGGCTGCATTTAATCCCTTGATAAATGAATCCTTGACTTGGCTTGTAAAGCTGTTTTTGCTTGGATGACAATAAACAATTAATACATTCATAATATAAACTCCTAGGTAATATATTGCATTAAAAATGGTCCGGATTGTTGTTTAATCTAGTCTGTTGGATTGATTTATTTCAGTATTTTTGCCCTCTCAATAATCCGGCTTGATAAACTGATAATCAATATAAGTGTATTTAGAATACTAAAAAATACATCGTATTACAAGATGTATGATGCTTGTAATTACGATTTACAGCCAAACATACTTTATATTTACACATGGTTGATATTTTCCTGAAAAGTAGGTAAGATATTAATCAAGATTACACTCGCAAATTATTAGCCACGGGACCTGTCCCCATGGCTAAATTAATAGGAGGAGATATGCTTACTTATTCTTTTGAGGATAGAGGAAATGATACGCTGTATGAGTATCTGTATAAACAAATTAAGAGGGATATTATTGGGGGAAAGCTTGAGCCGGATGAGAAGTTACCTTCGAAGAGGATGCTTGCAAAGCATTTGAATATTAGTACGATTACAGTTGAGACGGCATATAGCCAGTTGATGGCTGAGGGTTATATTTATTCTGTTCCAAAGAGTGGGTTTTATGTGTGCCATATAGAAATGGGCGGAAGTCTTGAGGAGTATACGCCACTTAGCAAGAATAGAGTATGGGATAAGGATATTGCTAATGAGGCAAGCTCGGACAAAAAATATTTTGCTGATTTTGTAAATAATACTGCTGTGAGTGATAATTTTCCATTTGCTACATGGACGAAGCTGATGAGAGATGCAATGACAAAGGATACTTCAAAGCTTCTTGAGAGACCGCCATCGGCAGGTATATATGAGCTGCGACTTGAAATAGCAAAATACCTTTACCAGTTTAGAGGTATGAATGTATTGCCGCAGCAGGTTGTAATTGGTGCCGGAACAGAGTATTTGTATGGACTTATTATCCAGTTGCTTGGATATGACAGATGCTATGGTGTTGAGGACCCGGGCTATCAAAAGATATCTCGTATATACCATGCAAATCATGTTAAGTGCCGTTATATCTCAATGGACGATAAAGGGATTAATATAGAAGCTTTAAATGAGTCTGGTGCTGATGTTTTGCATATATCACCATCTCATCATTTCCCTTCCGGACTTGTAACTCCTGTAAGCAGAAGATATGAGCTTCTTTCGTGGGCTTCGATGGATAATAAAAGGTATATTATTGAGGATGAGTATGATAGTGAATTCAGGCTTGTTGGAATGTCGATACCATCACTTCAGAGTATTGATGTGTCAGACAAGGTTATATACATAAATACATTTTCCAAAAGTCTTGCATCGACTATAAGAATAAGCTACATGGTATTGCCGAAACCGCTTATGGAACGATATAACAAAGAACTTGGTTTTTATGCATGTACTGTTTCGAATTTTGATCAGTATACCTTAGCTGGGTTTATTGGTGAAGGCTATCTGGAAAAGCATATTAACAGAATGCGTAATTATTACAGGGCCTTAAGGGATAGCGTGCTTGGAGCAATAAGAAACAATAGGTATTATGACAGGGTTACAATAGAGGAGGAAAATGCCGGTCTTCATTTTCTTTTGAAGCTTGATGTAGAATACTCTGATGATGAAATTGTAAAAAAAGCGGCTGAGTCAGGAATCCACATATCATGTCTTAGTCAGTATTATTATGAGAAAAAGAATGCCATGTCGGGAACCCTTGTTGTAAATTATTCGGGAATTGAACCTGAAAATGTAAAGGAAGCTGTAGACAGGCTTCTTAATAGCGTGTTGGCAAATGATTAGAAGATATATCATAAATTGATAATTGTACGAGGAGGATAAAGTATAATGAAAATTGTTTTTAAAAATCTGGAAGAGAAAGAACTTTCGAATTTTAAAGGGGGAGAGAAAGCATTTAAGGTTCGTATGCATGAGGGCAATTATAATAAAATCATGAAGGGTATTTTGGTTCCCGGTGCGTCAATAGGTATGCATACCCATGAAACAAATAGTGAAGTTGTATTTGTATTAAGTGGAAAAGGTACAATGATATTTGATGATACAAAGGAAATCTTAAATGCAGGGGATTGTCATTACTGCCCAATGGGACATAGTCACAGCTTTATTAATGAGAGCGATGAAGATTTAGTATTCTATGCTGTAGTCCCGGAGCATGAGTAAAGAAGTGCCACGAAATTAATCTAGTGGCACAACTTCAACTACATATAGCTCAGTTTCGTCTATTGTAAAGCGGATATCAAAGCCTGCAAATGCAATACCGTATCTGCGTTCAGAATCATTTTGATATCCCGGGCGTGGATCTTCGGCAAGAACGCCTTGTAATGCGGCTCTTTTTTCCTCAGGAATCAGAGTAAGTAATTCTTTAGGAAAATGGATATTCAATTTATCTGTTTTTGATTGTTCTATAAAGCCACAGGTTGCATCTGTGTGGCAGTCGGTATATGAAAGGTATGGTTTTATATCATATATTGGAGTGCCATCTTGTAAATCAGCACCGGAAACGTGAAGAACGGGTCCGGTGCTTTTTTCATATTCAATTGATTCGAGCCTTACTGATGAGAGACCGATGCTATTTGGTCTGAATGGCGAGCGCGTGGCAAATACGCCCATTCGCATATTACCTCCAAGCTTTGGTGGTTTAACTGTTGCACACCAGTTATCGCGTTTTACTTTATCAAAACTCCAAAGAAGCCATATGTGGGAGAAATTCTCAAGCCCTCTGAAGGCTTCTATCTGTCTGTATTCCGGCAGAAAGGTAATTGTTGCCGTAAGCTCCGGAACAATTCCGCTCTGTCTTGGAATTCCAAATTTTTCTGCAAAATCTGTATGAATGTATCCTATTATTTTTAATTCCTGTCCCATTGGACTCTCCTTATTAGCGTTTTGTTTACATTTGGTTTACGTGATTTTTATTTTACCACAAATAATAGGTTTTCGAAAGCAATCTGCATTTTGGGTTTTCGAATGTTTTACAAGGTTTTTACTTGTGGCTGGTTATGAATTTTACAAAAACAAACTATATTGTCATTGAGAATTGAAAAGCGCGCACTTACCAATTCAATAATTTAGTAAAAAGACGTAAGTTTTGGAGGAAATAAAAATGAAAAAAAGCAAAAAAATAATAGTAGCAGCTCTTGGTGTAGCTATGGCAATTGGAATCCTTGGCGGATGCACAAGCAAGGGAACTGACACTGATGGTAACAAAAGCTCTTTTGATTCAACAACAGATATTTCTGTAGTTTCAAGAGAAGAGGGCTCAGGAACAAGAGGTGCGTTTGTTGAGCTGACAGGAGTTGAGGAAAAGGATGCTGATGGAAATAAAGTAGACCATACAACTACAAATGCAATTGTATCAAATAGTACAGAGGTTGTGCTTACAACAGTTGCAGGTGATGATTATGCTATTGGTTATGTTTCTCTTGGAGCATTAAATGACTCAGTTAAGGCTGTAAAAATAGGTGGAGTAGAGGCTACGGCTGATAATATCAACAATGGTACATATACTTTATCAAGACCATTTAATATTGTAACAAAGAGTGATGTAAGTGAAGCAGCTTCTGATTTTATTAATTTCATTTTGAGTGCTGACGGACAGAAGGTTATTTCAGACAAGGGATATATCGAAATTAAAAATACAGGTGCTTTTACATCTTCTGGTGTATCAGGCAAGATAGTAGTAGCCGGTTCTTCTTCTGTAACACCTGCAATGGAAAAGCTGATTGAGGCATATAATAAAGTAAATCCAAATGTGGAAATTGAACTTCAGGAAAGCGACTCAACAACAGGTGTAAACTCGACAATTGAAGGTACATGTGATATCGGAATGGCATCAAGAGACTTAAAGGATACTGAGCAGGGAAAAGGAATATCTGCTACGGTAATTGCGATGGATGGTATTGCTGTAATTGTAAATAATAACAATCCTGCAGACGATTATACAATTGAACAGGTTAAAGGTATATTTAACGGTACATATACAACCTGGGACGGTATAAAGTAATTGGTGAGAAACACATAATGGTAAGGAGTAAAAATGCAAAAATTTAAAGAAGTATTTATGCACCTTGTCTTTCTTCTAGCAGCATTTGTATCTATAGCAGCTGTTGCACTTATATGTATTTTTCTGTTTGCAAACGGAGTACCGGCAATGAAAGAGGTTGGGTTCTTTAAGTTTATGACAGGTGAGGTTTGGAGACCGGGTAACGATTTGTATGGAATTCTTCCGTTTATATTAGGAAGTATATATGTAACGGCAGGAGCACTTGTAATAGGTGTTCCGATAGGACTTCTTACTGCAGTATTTTTAGCTAAGTTTTGTCCTGCCTGGTTATATAAGATTATTAAACCTTTTATTAACCTTATGGCAGGCATTCCATCTGTTATATACGGATTTTTTGGAATGTGTGTGCTTGTACCGCTTGTAAGACAGATATTTGGTGTAAATGGTAACACAATGCTGACGGCGTCAGTTCTGCTTGGCATGATGATTCTTCCAACAATAATAAGTGTTTCTGAAACTGCTATAAGAGCGGTACCTGATAAGTATTATCAGGGTGCTCTGGCATTAGGAGCTACTCATGAAAGAAGCGTATTTCGTACTGTAGTTCCTGCTGCAAAGTCGGGAATAATGGCAGGTATTATTTTAGGTGTTGGTCGTGCAATCGGAGAAACCATGGCAGTAATAATGGTTGCCGGTAATCAGCCAAGAGTACCTGAAGGGTTGCTTAAGGGAGTAAGAACCATGACTGCCAATATTGTAATCGAAATGGGTTATGCGACGGATCTTCATAGGGAAATGCTGGTCGCAACGGGAGTAGTCCTGTTTGTGTTCATTTTGATTATTAATCTGTTGTTCTCTATTCTTAAAAGAAAGACGGTGGCCTAGATGACAAATAAGACAGATATTACTAAAACAAATAATACAGATAAAATTGAGGGAATTAATAAAAGAAGCATAAAGCAAAAACTTGCTGAGTATAAAAAGAAACCGATGTCATTTCTTATGCTTATTCTTGTGTATTTGTCAGCTGCAATAACAGTTTTGTCAATAGGTTTTCTGCTTGTATATGTTCTTATTAAGGGAATTCCAAGCATTACGCCGGAGCTGTTCAGCTGGGAATATAATTCTGATAACTGTTCCATGCTGCCTGCCTTAATTAATACAGTTCTTATGACACTCTTATCACTGGTAATTGCCGGACCTATCGGCATTTTCGCAGCTGTATATCTTGTGGAATATGCTAAAAAAGGAAACCGGCTTGTTGGAATTGTAAGAATTACAGCCGAAACGCTTACCGGAATTCCATCTATTGTGTATGGATTGTTTGGTGCCCTTTTCTTTGTGACGGCACTTAACCTTAAGCTCTCTTTAATATCAGGTGCACTTACACTATCAATTATGGTACTTCCGGTTATTATGAGAACAACGGAAGAGGCACTTCTTGCAGTACCTGATTCTTATAGGGAAGGCAGCTTTGGACTTGGAGCAGGAAAACTTCGTACTGTATTTAAAATAGTTCTTCCAAGTGCTGTTCCGGGAATACTGTCCGGTGTAATTCTTGCTGTGGGAAGAATTGTCGGGGAAACAGCGGCATTAATATATACGGCCGGTTCTGTAGCTAAGGTTCCAAGTAATTTGTTATCTTCTACCAGAACTCTTTCAGTTCATATGTATCTGTTGTCAAAGGAAGGATTTCATACTAATCAGACCTATGCAACAGCGGTAATACTTCTTATTCTGGTCGTGATTATTAATTTTGCTTCCGATAAGATAGCTAAAAAACTGGCAGCAGATAGTATTAATTGTAACAGATAGAAATGGAGCATAAATATGAATACAAAATTTGATATAAAGGGACTTAATTTATATTATGGGAATTTCCATGCGCTTAAGGATGTGAATATGGATATTCCTAAAAAAGAAATTACAGCATTTATCGGGCCCTCAGGTTGTGGAAAGTCTACATTTCTAAAATGTTTAAATAGAATGAATGATTTGGTAGAGGGCTGCAAGGTAGTCGGAGATGTAAAGCTTGATGACGTAAATATATATGAAGATATGGATATAAATATTCTTCGTAAAAGAGTTGGTATGGTTTTTCAGAGTCCTAATCCGTTTCCTATGAGTGTTTATGACAACATTGCATATGGACCAAGAACTCACGGCATACATAGCAGGTCAGAATTGGATGAAATAGTTGAACGTTCGCTTACACAGGCAGCGATATGGGATGAGCTTAAGGACAGACTTAAGAAATCTGCACTTGGACTTTCCGGTGGACAGCAGCAAAGACTTTGTATTGCAAGAGCACTTGCTGTCGAGCCTGAGGTTCTTCTGATGGATGAGCCTACATCTGCACTTGATCCTATTTCTACTTCGAAAATTGAGGATCTTGCTATGGAGCTTAAAAAGAATTACACAATTATTATGGTTACGCATAATATGCAGCAGGCGACACGTATTGCAGATAATACAGCATTTTTTCTGCTTGGAGAGGTGGTTGAATATGACAAGACAGAGAAAATGTTTTCTATGCCTTCTGACAAGAGAACAGAAGATTATATCACGGGTAGATTTGGATAAGGAGTAATTGGCATGAGAGTGAATTATGACAAACAGCTAAAGAAGCTTAATAGTGCGATGATAGAGATGGGCGCAATGATAGAAAAATCAATTGAAATGGCAATAAAAGCGCTCGTAACACAGGATGTAGAGCTTGCCAGACGAACTATTATGTCTGATGAAGATGTTGATAATCAGGAAAAAGAAATTGAAAACCTTTGTCTTAAGCTTCTTCTTATGCAGCAACCTGTGGCATCTGATATGAGACAGATATCATCTGCTCTTAAAATGGTCACTGATATGGAGAGAATAGGGGATCATGCGGCAGATATATCAGAGCTTACCATTCATATGGCAGGCACGCCATATATTAAGCGACTTGAGCATATCAGCATGATGACAAAAGAGGCTATGGTAATGCTAGTTAGTAGTATTGAAGCATATGTTGAACTGGATTTAGAAAAAGCGAGATTTGTTATAAAGCATGATGATGTTGTTGATGAACTGTTTGACATGGTGAAGCAGGAGCTTATTGAGCTTATACGCAAGGATGCGTCAAATGGTGAGCAGGCATCGGATTTGCTTATGGTTGCAAAGTATCTTGAAAGAGTTGGAGATCATGCAACTAATATTGCCCAGTGGGTTATATATTACATAACAGGAAATAGGAATGCTGATGAATATTAATTCGTTTTGTTAAGCTTATTTATTAAGAATGAAATATAGATTTGGAGGGATATGTATGAAAATTGTATGGAAACTTACACAGATTATATGCAATCGATATGAACTGCCAAAGGTTAATATATTTATTCTTCTTAATATCTTAGCATTTTCAGTAATGGCATATGTCATATCCAATATTGTTATTATCCTAAATCCGTTATCTGATGTGAATAAGCTGTTGATGGTTATTTTGATAATGGGTTATGGAGTGGCAATAGGGATGTTTAGCAGTGTGATTTATTTGTTGCTTAATGATATAAGAGATGATAGGAAAGTAACAGAATAGTCTTATTAACAATTTTACATAGATTTTACGTTTGCTCTCTTTGTATTTTACAATGGCATGTTCTAATACAAATAAACAGAATGCTAAGTGAAATATAAGGAGAAAATGTATGAGTATTTTTGATGTTTTGTCTCTGTTTGGCGGGCTTGCGTTATTCCTGTATGGTATGAGTGTTATGGGAGACGGGCTTGCCAAAACAGCAGGAAGCAAACTTGAACAAATCTTAGAGAAACTTACTTCAACACCTATTAGAGGTGTTATTCTTGGTGCGGCTGTTACTGCTGTTATTCAGTCGTCGTCTGCCACTACGGTTATGGTAGTTGGTTTTGTTAACTCCGGAATTATGAAGCTTAGACAGGCCGTTGGAATAATAATGGGTGCAAATATTGGAACAACCATTACATCTTGGATCTTAAGCCTGTCAGGCATACAGAGCGATAATATTTGGATAAAGCTTCTGAAGCCGTCTGCGTTTTCTCCTGTTTTGGCTGTTATTGGCATAGTGTTCCTTATGTTTTGTAAGAGCAGTAAAAAGAAGGATATTGGTGGTATTCTTCTTGGGTTTACTGTATTAATGTTTGGCATGGAGACTATGAGTGGCGCAGTTGCACCGCTTGCTGATATTCCTGCATTTACAAGTATACTTACGATGTTTTCTAATCCGATACTTGGAATGCTGGCTGGAGCATTGCTTACTGCCATAATTCAGAGCTCGTCAGCGTCGGTAGGTATATTGCAGGCACTTTGTTCAACCGGTTCAGTTACCTTTGGAGCCGCCATACCTATTATTATGGGTCAGAATATTGGTACATGTGTGACGGCACTTATATCTAGTGTGGGTGCTAAGAAGAATGCCAAAAGAGCGGCAGTTGTTCATTTGTATTTTAATATTATAGGTACGGTGCTTTTTATGACCTGCTTTTATGTGGCAAATGCTTTTCTTCATTTTGGATTTTTGAATAGTGCTGCTTCGGCAGCTCATATTGCCGTAGTTCATACAGTATTTAATATACTTGCAACGGCAGTTCTTCTTCCTTTTAACCGATTGCTTGAAAAGCTTGCAATTATTACTGTTAAGGATGACACGCCTGAGCTTGGAACCTCTGAGGAGCTTGCATTTCTTAAGCATCTTGATCCCAGATTCCTTGAGAAACCTGGATTTGCAGTTGCCCAGTGTACAGATGTAATTAGTAATATGTCAAGATTGAGCAAAAAAACTGTTGATTTATCACTAGACATGCTTGAGGGATATGCGGATACAAATATGGAAGAGGTTGACAGACTGGAAAATATAATTGACAGATATGAGGATGAGCTTGGAACATATATGGTGAAGCTTAGTAGTAAGGAGCTTTCATTTGAGGATAGCCAGAAGCTTGCCATGGGTCTGCATTCTATTGGCGACTGGGAGAGAATATCGGACCACGCAATAAATATAGCAAAGATATATGAAAAAATGCAGCACGACAAAATGAAATTCTCGGATAAAGCTATAGCTGAGCTTAGGGTTTATACAAGGGCTGTTCATGATATTGTAGAGCTTACTGCATTAGCATTTCAGGGCAATGATTTGGTACTTGCAGCAAGAGTTGAACCGCTTGAAGAGGTAATAAATAGTCTTAATGCAGTAATCAAAAAGCATCATATTAAGAGACTTCAAAAGGGTAAATGTACAATAGAGCTTGGTATTGCACTTGAAAACTTAATAAGCAATTATGAACGTGTGGCGGACCATTGTTCTAATATTGCAGCTATTTTACTTCAGCTTCCATCAGATTCCTTTGATACTCATGAGTATCTTGGTAAAATAAAACAAAATGAAAATATTGAATTTCAGGCTATGTACCGGATGTACAGAGAAAAATATAGTATATGAGCTTGATGTATACATTTGATTGATATTAGCTTATTGCAGGTTTATAATATTTGCAATTGGATGTATGGTGCGTTATAAGTATAGGGTTAAGAGAAAGGAGATAGGCTATGCCTGCGACGATTTATATTGTTGAAGATGATAAGAATATTCAGGAAATTGAAATGTTTGCATTAAAGAATACGGGATATATAACAGAAGGCTTTGATACGGCAAAAGGCTTTTTCTCAAGAATTCTTGAGAAGATACCTGATTTGATTCTTCTTGATATAATGCTTCCTGACCAGGATGGTCTTGATATTGTAAAGAAGCTAAGGGAAAGGCCTGATACTGTAAGAGTTCCGATTATTCTTGTTACTGCAAAGACAACTGAGCTTGATAAGGTTAAGGGGCTTGATATTGGCGCTGATGATTACCTGACGAAGCCTTTTGGCGTTATGGAATTAATATCCAGGGTGAAAGCACTTCTTAGAAGAAGCAGAAGCATTCAGGAGGAGAAGGTCCTAAGCATTGGAGATATTACACTTGATTCAGAGAAAAGATTAGTGCTTATTGGAGATGTTGAATGTGAGCTTACCTACAAGGAATTTGAGCTATTAAAGCTTCTTATGATAAATGCAGGCATCGTTCTTCATAGAGATACAATTATGTGTGATATCTGGGGTATGGATTATGAAGGAGAATCGAGAACACTGGATATGCATATTAAGACTCTTCGTCAGAAGCTCGGCGATGCCGGTAACATGATAAAGACAGTAAGAAATGTTGGCTACAAGCTGGAAAAATGAGTTTGTGGAAGGAAGAAATAGTATATGTCCCAAAAGAGATGTGATGTTAGTCTTAGAGGAAAAATAAATATCAGATTTATAGTGCTTGCAATAGTGGCAATTGTCCTTGCCTCAATACTTCAGGCCTTTGTTTATTATGAACTATTTAAAGCGGAGGTGTTTAAGGATTTGAAGGCGTATACACATGTCCTGTCTGATTCGGGGATATTTGATAATAGTATGGATATGTCTTCGTTTAGCCTTAAGAATGAAGACCTAAGAATTACGCTTGTGTCTCATGAGGGAAAGGTTCTGTATGATAGCATAGCATCAGCTTCTGATATGACTAATCATGTAGACAGACCTGAGATATTAGAAGCGTTTAACGAAGGTGAAGGGCAGGCTGTTCGTTTGTCAGAGACGCTTAATAAGAGTACATTTTACTATGCTGTGTTGCTGGATAGCGGATGTGTTCTTCGTGTGTCGAAGGAGTCAGATAGTGTACTTACAGTATTTCTTTCGGGACTTCCCTATATGGCACTTATATTGTTGGTGCTACTAATATTTGCAATTATTATCAGCCATTTTTTGACAAAGAGTATTGTAAGACCAATTGAACATATGGCAAATGATATGGACCACATTGATATGCTTAATTCGTATAAGGAGATACGTCCGTTTATTAATACAATTAAGAAGCAGCATGAAAACATAGTCCAAAATGCGAAGATGCGTCAGGATTTTACTGCAAATGTTTCGCATGAGCTGAAAACACCGCTAACCTCCATATCCGGTTATTCTGAGTTGATTGAAAATGGAATGGCGACAGATGATGATGTCAGAAGATTTGCATCAGAGATTCACAGAAATTCTGACAGACTATTAACATTGATAAATGATATTATCAGGCTTTCGGAGCTTGATGTTGTCGAGGACAAACCAAGTATGGAGAAGGTCGATTTGTACATGGTTGCGCGTACTGCTGTTGATATGCTTATGATGAGTGCAAATATGCATGAGGTTACGCTCGAGCTTGATGAGACTTCGTCGCCGTCATATATTATGGCAAATAAGATGATGATGGATGAAATAGTATATAATCTGACAGATAATGCTATAAGGTATAATAATAAAGGTGGTAGTGTAAAGCTTAAGGTTGCTACATCATGTGATAAAGTAGTTCTGACTGTAAAGGATACGGGAATTGGTATTCCGAAGGAACACTTGGAATTTGTATTTCAACGTTTTTACCGTGTTGACAAGAGCAGGTCGAAGCAAACCGGTGGTACCGGTCTTGGGCTTGCAATTGTAAAGCATATTGCAGCAAAGCATAATGCAGATATAAAGATTATGAGTGAGCCTGGTAAAGGAACTGAGATTAATATAGTATTTGAAGCGTATAAAAGCTAAAGAAAAAGAGCCTGGGGAAGTGTGATACCAGACTCTTTTAATTTATTTGTATTTACACACACACGAATCAAAATGACGAATATGTGAAATATGTATTAATGTATTTATATAATATAACAAAAAATACGAAAATGCAATATCTGAATGTTAAAAATATACAATATAATTTGGGTAAAATGACGAAAGAAAACGCTTGAAAAATGATTTGATTAAGTTAGAATGATGAAAATGAATTTTCTACTGGAAAATTATTAGATTTAGTGTCAATATGTTTATTGAAGAATAAAGTAGTTTTGTATTGATTCTGACGGATGTTTGATTAGTTAATTTTAACTAAGAAAAGGAGTGATTGTAATGTCAGTAAATGAATATATGAAGGCACAGAAGCTTGGTGAGAAATGCTATCAGGCTGCTGTTTCTAAAAATGAATATCCATATCTTCCTGTTTTGGAGGAGGTTGTTTCTTCATCTGATGTGGAGGGTGAAGTATATCTTGGATTGCAGAATATAGCACTTGGACATGTGGTTGGTACCGCAACTGCCGGCAGGACTACTGCATTTGCGAGTAATTTTATGCCTATACTTGATTATAAGACTGAATTTGGTGCAAAATGGTCTGCGCTTTGTGATTCGCATTTGGAAGAAGGAATTCACGATCCAATAAAGGCATATGAATACATGAACAGATTTTATGTTGTTGAGGGCAATAAACGTGTCAGTGTTCTTAAGTATTTTGGAGCAGATTCGGTTCCTGCCATAGTGACACGTAAGATGCCTAAGAGAACAGATGATATAGAGAATAAAATATATTATGAATTTGTTGATTTTCATAAGCAGACGGGCCTTAACTATGTAATGTTTACTCAGGTCGGAAGCTATGATAAGCTGCGTGAATATATCGGACTTGATTCTGATGGGGTGTTTAGTGATGATGCGAGAATGGATTTTAATTCAGCGCACCTTGCGTTCGAAAAGGCATTTTTAGCTAAAAAGGGTGGAGATGCCCTTACAATAACACCTGATGATGGCTTGCTTGTATTTCTTAGTGTTTATGGATATGATGCGTTAAAGGAAATGACTGGCGAGGAGGTTAAGGAGAATCTTGAGAAAATATGGGATGAGATACTTCTTAGCAGTCATAAGAAGGTAAAAGATGTGCTTCCAAAGATGGATCCGGTTGAACCAAAGAAGAAGTTGTTTTCAAAGAAGCCGGATCCGTACAAGAAGATTAAGGTTGCATTTGTGTATGATAAGACTCCGGAGGATTCTGTGTGGATATATAGCCATGATCTTGCCAGAATAAAGCTGGAAGAAAAGTATAAGGAGAAGCTTGAGACAAAGGTTTGCAAGAATATTGATGATAATAAGAAGCTTGCTGAGTGCTTAAATGAGCTTGCAGAGGACGCATTTGATGTGATTTTTACAACTGGACCAGAGATGCTTCCTGAGTCGCTAAAGCTTGCGGTGGAATATCCGGATGTTAAGATACTTAATTGCTCGCTTAGTATGCCTACAAGTCATGTCAGAACCTACTATGCAAGAATGTATGAGGCGAAGTTTATTGCAGGTATACTTGCAGGCTGTCTGTGTGAGGACGGAAGAATAGGATATATTGCTGACTATCCGATATTTGGAACAGTTGCTAATATTAATGCATTTGCGATTGGCGCTAAGATGGTAAATCCGCGTGCTAAGATTTATCTTGAGTGGAGTAAAAAGCGCGGCTCGAACCCTCATAAGACATTTGAAGAACTTGGAATAAACTATATATCAGACAGAGATATGATTTCTCCGCTTGATGCTTCAAGAAGATTTGGACTATACAGTCTTGAAAATGGGGAGGTTAGAAACCTCGTGATGCCATTTTATGATTGGAGCGCATTCTACGGCAGAGTAGTAGATGCGGTACTTGAGGACAATTGGAAGCAGGAGGAGAAGAATGAGGCAGCAAGATCAGTTAGCTACTGGTGGGGCATGTCAGCCGGGGTAATTGATGTAATCTTTTCAAGGCATATTCCTTCTGAGACGATGAGGCTTGTTAATCTTATGGTAAGTATGATCAAGAATGGTTCGGTTAAGCCATTTTTTGGTAAATTGTGTTCGCAGCAGGGTGTGATTAGAGATTGTGAGCAGAGTGAGATGCAGGCGTCTGATATAATAAAAATGGATTGGCTTGCAGATAATGTTATTGGCTCTATACCTGAGGAATCAGAGCTTATAGAGGATGCAAAGGATGTTGTTAATCTTCAGGGAGTAAATAGCCCTGAACGTCTTGAGCTTAAGTCATAGATAATCATAGATGAAATAACAAATGATAATGTATTGAGGTATTAGTGTAATGAAGATTCTTGTACTTGCAGATAAGGAATCGAAATATTTATGGGATTATTTTGATAAGAAAAAACTGGAGGGGATTGACCTTATTATTTCATGTGGAGATTTGGCGCCACAGTATTTATCCTTTCTTGCGACTTTTTCGCATGCACCTGTTTTGTATGTGCGTGGTAATCATGATGTGTGCTACGAGGCGACTCCACCGGATGGATGTATTCCGATAGATGACAAAATATATGTTCATGACGGCATTCGTATCTTAGGACTTGGAGGGTCAATGGAATATAAATATGGCGGTGCGGCCTGCCAATATTCTGAGGAGGCAATGAAGAAACGTATACGCAAGTTGAAGAGACAGCTTAAGAAGAATGATGGCATCGATATACTTGTCACCCATGCACCTGCATACAGAATAAATGATTCGGAAGACCTTGCACATACCGGATTTTCATGCTTCAAAACACTTATTGAACAGTATAAACCGAAGTATTTTCTTCATGGTCATGTCCACATCAACTATGGCCGTGATTTTGTAAGAGAATCTACCTATCAGGAAACCACCATCGTCAATGCTTTTGAGCGATACATAATTGAAATATAATTGATTTGCCTTGCGTGGATTGTTGTTTTCTGATAAACTTAAGCGTGTTGTACAAATAGTGTATGAAAGGAGATGGAGGTTTGGATAAGGGAAGTGTAGATTATAATAAGACGATTGAAGAGTTGGTTGAATTCTGCAAGGACTCAGGAAGAATAGACCAAAACCTCTATGTGACTTATGATGTAAAAAGAGGACTTCGAGATTCAAATGGTCGAGGAGTGCTAACCGGATTAACAGAGATATTGTTGCATATGATGTAATAGATGGTGAATGTGTTCCGTCTGATGGTCATCTGTATTTTCAGGGATATGATGTTGAAGAACTTGAAAAGGGCTTTCATGGCAGCAAATTTGGTTTTGAAGAGACTATTTATTTGCTTTTGTTTGGCGAGCTTCCAAATAGGAAACAGTTTGATGAATTTGTAGAGTTGCTTGAGACATTTAGGGAATTGCCTAGGAAATTTGCCCGTGATGTTATTCTTAAAGCACCTAGTAAGAACATGATGAATGTACTTCAAAGATGTGTTCTTACCTTGTACTCATATGATGATAACCCGGATGATATTAGTATTGAAAATGTACTTAAGCAGAGTCTTGGGCTTATTGCTCAATTTCCGCTTATCGCAGCTTATGGCTATCAGGGCTACAAGCATTATTTCCATGATAAGAGTCTTGTAATTCATAACCCTAAGAAAGGCCTTTCAACAGCAGAGAATTTTCTTAGGCTAATCAGAGCTGATAAGAAATATACTGAGCTTGAAGCACAGGTGCTTGATATTTGCCTTGTTATTCATGCAGAGCATGGTGGAGGTAATAACTCAACATTTACAACGCATGTTATTTCATCGACAGGTACTGATACTTATTCAACAGTAGCCGGTTCACTTGGTTCACTTAAAGGACCAAAGCATGGCGGGGCAAATCTTAAGGTTCAGCAGATGTTTGACGACCTTAAGGCGCATGTTAAAGATTGGTCAGATGAAGATGCTCTTACAGCGTATCTTGAAAGTTTGCTAAATAAAGAAGGCTTTGACCATTCGGGACTAATTTATGGAATGGGACATGCGGTATATACTAATTCAGATCCTAGAGCGAGAATCCTAAAGGGATATGCAAAAAGACTTGCTGAGGAAAAAGGAAAACAGGATGAATTCATGCTTTATGCAAGAGTGGAGAAGATTGCTGCTTCGCTTTTGGCAACAAGAAGAAACAGAGGCAGCATTTCAGCAAATGTTGATTTCTACAGTGGATTTGTATATAACATGCTTGGGATTCCAATTGAATTGTTCACACCGATATTTGCTATTGCAAGAATAGCCGGATGGTGTGCCCATAGAATAGAGGAGCTTGCAAATCCTGGCAAGATAATACGTCCTGCATATAAATATGTTGGTACTCACCGAGAGTATCATCCTATGGATGAAAGATAGATATAAGGATAATAAAAAGGCTGTTGCTTTGTGATGTTAGATAATAACAATAGTAAAGCAACAGCCTTATTTATTGCTGCCAACGACCTGATGCTCCGCATGGGAGAATAAGCCCTGACTCCGTGCATGGCAACCCGATTTCGTCGGAGATAACAGTGCCGCCAAAACGAGAACCTATTTCGGTCTGTATCATATAAGTAAGTACAGCCGGCTGAAGACCGGTTGTGTAGGAATTTACCAGGAAAAACAAAGGTTTATCGCATAACACCTGGCTACACAGCTTGATAAATGGATGAATCTTTTCTTCTATCTTCCATATCTCGCCCTTAGGCCCTCTGCCATATGAAGGAGGGTCCATGATGATTGCATCATATTTGTTGCCTCTTCGTATCTCGCGCTCGACAAATTTGACACAGTCATCTACAATCCATCTGATTGGTGCATCGCCAAGTCCTGATGAGGCAGCATTTTCCTTAGCCCAGGTGACCATTCCCTTTGATGCGTCAACATGAGTTACGGCTGCTCCTGCTTTAGCGGCTGCACATGTTGCACCACCTGTATATGCAAATAGATTGAGTATCTTTAAGTCTTTCTTTGGAGATTTTCTGATTAATTCACTAAACCAGTCCCAATTAACTGCCTGTTCGGGAAACAGACCTGTATGCTTAAAACTAAATGGCTTAAGATTAAAGGTAAGTCCCTTGTAGTTGATGGACCACTGCTTTGGAAGGTCGAAGAACTCCCACTCGCCTCCTCCTTTGTTGCTTCTATGGTAGTGCCCGTTCAAATGCTTCCAATTACTGTTTTTCTTTGGTGTGCTCCATAATACCTGAGGATCAGGTCTTAGTAAAATGTATTTGCCCCAGCGCTCAAGCTTCTCGCCTTCGGAGCAGTCGAGTATCTCGTAGTCTTTCCAATCATCTGCTATCCACATATTTATTTAGCCTTTCTGTCTGAATATCAATATAAAAACTGCACAATAATTTAATCTACAAATCTATATCATAAATGTTTTTGACTTCAACGTCAATTGCTGAAAGAGCATTGTATAACTTATCAGCATCAGCATTTGCATTTGACTTGATTTTAGATTCTATTTTATCTATTTCCTGTTTGTAAATATTAAGCTTTGATATATTTTTTGCACAATATTCCTGTGCCTTTGTTGCCGGGATTATTTTATGGCTTTTGGCATATCCGAGGAATTTGCCCTGTGTGTGAATAAGATAAATAATTATATTTTTAACCTCCTGAAACAGAAGATAACACACGGCAATGATTAGAAGACCTCTGAAAGCGATTCCAAATAAACCGCTTGAAGCAGTCCAGAAAAATAAAAAGACCAGGAACAGAATAGTGCCGAGGCAAACAAGTATTGCTGCGCCTGCAAGCTTTTCGTTCTTTTTCATTGCGTTCAAAGTGCCTTGTAACTCGCTTTTGTGAAGGTCAATCCTATTTTTCTTATGGTCAATAAGTGCCAAAACATCTCCATGGGAATGATTAGTACTCCTGTTGAATTTCTCTCCTCCATATACAACGGTTTCATTTATATTAATATTATTATCTGACAGCTTCATAACATTTCTCCGTTAAAAATTTATTTTGATAGTATCATGATACTATAATTAATTCAATAGGATTTGCCATGGGGACAGATTTGCCATGGGGACAGGTCCCGTGGCGAAAAATATCATAATGTATATCAAAAAGACATTTATCTCATTTTTAGCCACGGGACCTGTCCCCGTGGCTAATCCGAAAATTGGGTATTGCAAATAGAAAATTATGTGTTATAATAATGGGCATACTAACACACACCAACGCGTTAAAGTGTAAAAATATAGTAAGATGAATATATATGGTGTGATTTATCATAATAAAAATATGTTATAGGAGGAAGAAATTATGATAGGCGGAGATATGATTACCTACAGACCTGATATACAGGTTCTTGATGCAACAATTCGTGATGGAGGACTTGTTAATGATTTTTATTTTACTGATGAATTCGTAAGAGCTCTTTATGAGGCGAATATTAAGGCTGGGGTTGATTATATGGAGTTCGGCTATAAGGCTTCCAAGGAGATGTTTGATGTAAATAAATTTGGCAAGTGGAAGTTCTGTGATGAAGCGGATATAAGAAGTATCGTTGGAGAAAATAATACGGAATTAAAGATATCAATTATGGCTGATGTTGGAAGATGCGACTTCAAGAATGATATCATTGATAGATCTGAGAGTGTTATAGATATGATTAGAGTAGCTACATATATTAACACTATGCCTGCAGCAATTGAGATGATAGAGGATGCTCATGCTAAGGGCTATGAAACAACCTGTAATATCATGGCAATCTCAAAGGATCAGGAGTCGGATATTGATGTTGCTCTTGAGATGCTTGGAAAGAGCAATGTTGATGCTATATATATTGTAGACAGCTATGGTTCTTTATACCCTGAACAGATCAAGAGACTTACAGAAAAATATGTTGCTGTTGGTGAGAAAACGGGCAAGAAGATTGGAATTCATGCTCATGATAATATGAAGCTTGCATATGCAAATACTGTTGAGTCTATGATAAATGGTGCGTCAATGCTTGATGCCACAGTCAGCTGCATGGGAAGAGGCGCTGGTAATTGCGCTCTAGAGCTATTGCTTGGATTCCTTCGTAATCCAAAATACAATTTGTATCATATTCTAAGATTTATTGAAAGATATATGATTCCGCTTAAGCAAAAAGGGGATGCTGTTTGGGGATATGATGTCCCATATATGCTTACCGGTATGCTTAACCAACATCCCAGAGAAGCTATAGATTTTATTAAGCAGGATAGACATGATTATGCTGAGATGTATAGTTACCTTTTGTACAGAGATTAGGCTTTACAAAGAATCTATTTTACATTAAAATTATATAATATAGAACGTGAAGTGGTCCGCAAATATGGCTTTATGTTTTGCGGACCATTTGTGTATTTATAATGTTGAAATTACTAAGTTTTCTTAGTGAATTCGCTAGTTAGGAGGAATTTTTATGAAGTTAAAAAAGATAATAAGCCTCGTTATAATAGGTGCTATGTTGATTGCTTCATTTTCAGGATGTGGAAAAAAAGGCCAATATGAAGACATGCTTGACAAGAATGATCCGGTGACTATAACAATATGGCATTATTATAACGGCGTTCAACAAACCTGGTTTGATGAAATGGTTTCTGAGTTTAATAATAGTGTAGGACTTGAGAAGGGCATAATAGTTGAGGCTATTTCCAAGAATTCTGTAAGTGAGCTTAGCGATAGTATTCTTGCCTCTGCACAGGATGAGCCGGGGGCAGATGAATTGCCTGATATATTTGCAACATATGCTGAAACTGCTTATATTGTTGATGGATTAGGAAAGGTTGCCGATTTAAAGAAATACATAACTGATGATGAGCTTTCTGAGTATATAGATTCTTATATTACTGAGGGTTCCTTTGACGGTGGAAAGACATTAAAGATATTCCCTACAGCAAAGAGCACGGAGATATTAATGGTTAATAAAACTGACTGGGACAAATTTGCAGCTGTAAAGGGCGTAACATATGATGATATGAAGACATGGGAAGGCCTTGTAAGAGTGGCTGAGACCTATTATGAGTATACAGATGAGCTTACTCCGGAGATTAAGAATGATGGTAAAGCGTTCTTTGGAAGAGATTCAGTTGCTAACTATCTTAATATTGGAGCTATGCAGCTCGGCAATCCACTTGCAGCTTCTAGTGAGGATGGCACTGTTACAACACAGCTTGATAAAGATACTATAAGAAGATTGTGGGACAATTATTATGTGCCATATGTTAAGGGTTATTATATGCAAGAGAGCAGATATAGAAGCGATGATGCCAAGATTGGTTCAATCATAGCGCTTATTGGATCAAGCACGGCTGCTACATATTTCCCTAAAGAAGTAACAATTGACGACGAATATACATATCCTATTGAGAATGTAGTTTTGCCTGTTCCTAATTTTGAGGGCTGTGATGCTTATATTGTTCAGCAGGGCGCAGGAATGTCGGTTGTTAAGTCTGATGAGAAATCAGAATATGCAAGCATTGTTTTTCTTAAGTGGTTTACTGAGTCTGATCGTAATATTAAGTTCTCAGTTAATTCAGGGTATCTTCCTGTTAAGAAGGAAGCAAATGATATGGTAAAGATTCAGAAACTTAATGAGGATAATAACCTGGAGATAGATGATACCATGCAAAGGACAATTGAGGTTGCTATTAGCGAGGTTGATAATTATAACCTTTATACAAGTCCTGCTTATGAGAAATCTGCAGATGTAAGGCAGTATATTGAACAATATATGAATGATACATCTGCAGCAGCGTATGATGAAGCCTGGTCTAAGATAGTATCAGGAAGTGAAAAGGATAGTATTCTTGACGGATATACTAATGATGCAGCGTTTGAACAGTGGTACAAAGGCTTTGAAAAGGGATTTAAGGAGATCGTTGAATAATAGTATTATTCGTTTGGTGTGCTATTTTGGTAAAGAGGTATTGGTATGAGCAAGCAACGTGATAAGAAAAATTCCATAAAGAAATCGGGACATCTTCTATCTAGGATTTTTATACCTATGGTGGTTCTGGTTGTTATGCAGATTATTATTCTTATAATAGCATTGATTGCCAGTGGAGAGTTTTCTTATTTGAGAAGAAATTCATATAGCTTTATCTCTGAAAAAGCAGAGAATAGAAAGAATAATGTTGAGGTCAGACTTAATCAGATTGCCGTTATTACAAATGGTTCTGCTGGCGAAATAAATAATATTGTTAAAGAAGCACTTGGTAAAAAGAATAAGAAGGCTACTGACATAGGAAGCGATAAGGAACTTGATAAATTTATCATTAAGGAAACGGCAGGAAGTCTTATTAAGCTTATTCGAAATGCTAACATTAATGATGCCTTTATAATTCTAGAATCAGATGGCTTATATGATTCCGATGGAAAGAAGCAAAGAACAGGACTCTATCTTAGAGATACAGATGTCAATAATAATAGTGTTTTAGATAATAAGGATATATTTGTTGAGATGGGAAGCTCTGAGATATCTCATAGTATGAAGCTTTCACTTGATGGTGAATGGTCATTATATGCAGATATGACAGATGAACAGCGATTTGCATTTTATTATAATACTATAAACAATGCGAAGGATAATCCGAATCTGTCCAAGGATTTGCTCGGATACTGGTCAAGATTCTCTAAGATTTCAGATAATGCAAAGGAAAGCTTCAAATATACAATTCCGCTTATTTCTGATGATGGTGAAGTATATGGAGTATTGGGAATTGGTTTGTTTGACAAGACCCTGCAGCAGAATATGCCGTCTAAGGATTTTATGAATGACAGTGCCTGCTATCTGTTTGCAGTTGATCTTAACGATGACAAAAATTATAAGATTGTTATGCATTCCGGTCCTGCATATGTCAGGTTATTTGGTGAGGATACGGATATTACGCTTGGTAAGAAGGATAAATATGGATTATACAGTTTTTCAGATAGTACAAAAACTGACAGTGTTGGCTGCTTCTATGAAGTGTCTTTGTATAAGAAGGAATCTCCATACAAGTATCAAAAATGGATTCTTGTTTGTATTGCAGATAAAACGGCAGTATTAAAACCGTACACCACCATAATAAAGACACTTGTAATATCCTTGCTTATATCATTCTTTATAAGCGTGCTGTTATCACTTGTCATAAGTGGATTAATTAATTCACCGGTTAAGAAGATGATAAAAAGACTTAACAGTAATAAGCAGGTTAAGAATATAATTAGCTTTGAACCGTCTGGAATTGAAGAAATCGATAAGCTAGGGGAAGCAGTTAGTAATCTTCAGAAACGTGTTGTGGAGGATGCCTATAGACTTTCAAAGATTATCAGTATGGCGGGAAATGGTATTGGTGTATTCATGTATGATCTTGCACTCAAGGAATTCTTTGTAGGTGAAAGCCTTGTGAAATTACTGGACTTTGATGTTGAACAAGAAGGTGATATTACACTTAGAGCAAAAATATTCTGGAAAATGCTTGAAAAAGTAGATAAAGATAATCTTATTAAAGAAAGCAGGATATTTGTTGACGATAATGTGAATAGCGAGCGCATTGAGCTTCAATATACAGATAGTAAGAAGGATGCAACAAGATGGGTTCGTGTGAATATGTATAAGGATACTAATTCAATTGTATGCCTTATGCAGGATATTACTGATTCTGTTATTGAGATGAAGAAGATAGAGTATGAGAGAGATTATGACATAACAACAGGTCTTCTTAACAGAAGGGCATTCTATTATAAACTTAGCAGAGTATTCTCAGATAAGAATCTGTTAAAGACAGCTGCATGCTTTATGTTTGATCTTGATAACCTGAAATATGTTAATGATACATATGGCCATGATTTCGGAGATGATTACATTAAGACAGCGGCGGGTGTATTCAGACAGTTTGAATATGAAAATAGTATTGTTTCCCGTCTGTCAGGTGATGAGTTTGTTCTGTTCTTCTATGGATATGAGGGCAGAGATGAAATTCGTAAGATAAAGAACGAGATATATGACAAGCTTCGCGAGAGCTTCTGTGTTCTCCCGGATGGTGCTCATTACAAAATGAGGGCCAGCGGTGGTGTTTCATGGTATCCTTATGACGCAGAAGATAGTGATTTGCTTATTAAATATGCTGACTTTGCAATGTATACTGTAAAGCATTCAACAAAGGGTAGTATTGGAGAATTTGATGAAGTGGCATATAGAAACGATTCTGTTCTTGTAAATGGTATCGAAGAGCTTAATAGAATTATTGATGAAGGAAGTATAAGATATGCATTCCAGAGCATTGTTTCAGCAATGACGGGTGAAATATACGGATATGAGGCTCTTATGAGACCGATGTCAGAAAAGCTTAATACCCCGCTTGAGTTTATTCGAATTGCTAAGGCTGATGCTAAGCTTAATGAGGTTGAGAAGCTTACATGGCGTTACGGACTTAAGCATTATAAAGAACAGGTTGAAAAGGGGAATATTGATAAGGATGCAAAAATCTTCCTTAATACTATTCCAAATAATATGATTGATGATGACTGTATCAAAGAAATTGAGCATGAGTATGCAGATTATCTTCACAATATTGTTATTGAGATTCTTGAAAGTGAACAGACAAATGATGACTTTATCAACAGGAAAAAGGAAGTATTGGCTTCATGGGATGGAATTTTAGCACTAGATGACTTTGGTACCGGCTATAACAGTGAATATGCTCTGCTTGAATTAAAGCCTGACATGATTAAGATTGACAGATCGCTTATTAGTGGTTGTGATAAAGATATAAGCAGAACCAATATGATAAGAGATATTGTCAATATCGCAAAACGTGGTAATATAATAGTGCTTGCAGAAGGAATAGAAACATATGAAGAGATGAAAACAGTAATTAACTGTGGCGTTGATTTGCTTCAGGGCTTCTATCTTAGTAAGCCGCTTTATGAGCCGGATTCACTTAGCGTGGAGCGCAAGAGTGAGATACTTGAGCTTAGAAAAAACAATCAACAATAAATGATTATAACTAGAAAGGTGAAAGACATGGATTACAGAAAGTTAGCAGAATTAATTTTTCCTGATATTAAGGGTACAATTGCGGAGCTGGAGGAGAGATTTCCAAAAAGACAGCTTCCTGATGGAGCAAAGGTAACAAGATTTGCACCTAGCCCAACAGGCTATATGCATATTGGTGGCTTATATGCCGCTATGATATCCAGAAAAATTGCTAAACAAAGTGGAGGAGTTTTTTATCTTAGAATAGAAGATACTGACAAAAAGAGAGAGGTTGAAGATGGTGTAAATGAAATCATTCGCTCTCTTAAGCAGTTTGACCTTGAGTTTGATGAGGGGCCATTTGATGGTGGAGAGACTATTTATGCACCATATAAGCAAAGCGAAAGAAAAGAAATATATCAGATTTGTGTCAAGGAGCTGATGCAGAAGGGACTTGCATATCCTTGCTTTTGTACTGCAAATGAGCTTGATGAGATTAGAAGGAAACAGGAAGAGGCTAAAGAGGATATAGGCTACTATGGCAAATATGCTATTTCAAGGAATCTGACATATGATGAGATAGAGGAAAAGATTAATGCAGGAGTTCCTTATGTTGTGAGACTTAAGTCTCCCGGTACTTCCGGCAATTATGTCCGTTATACAGATGACATTAGAGGTAATATCGATATGCCTGAGAATATTATGGATATTGTGCTTCTCAAGTCTGATGGGATACCAACATATCATTTCGCGCATGCAGTAGATGATCATTTCATGAGAACAAATCTTGTGATACGTGGTGATGAGTGGCTTGCTTCATATCCTCTTCATAAGCAGCTGTTCGAGATATGTGGATTTGAACTTCCTGAGTATGTTCATATTTCTCCAATTATGAAGGCTGAGGGAAATGGCAAGAGAAAACTGTCTAAGAGAAAGGACCCTGAGGCAGCAGTCGGATTCTATCTTGAGGAAGGATATCCTTCTGAGAGCGTACTTGAGTATCTTATGACAATTGCCAATTCTAATTATGAAGAGTGGCACATGGCAAATGCTGATAAGACAATTGATGATTTTGTATTATCCCTTTCAAAGATGCCTGTATCGGGAGCTTTATTTGATATGGTTAAGCTTAATGACGTCAGCAAGGAAATGATTTCTTCCTTTACTGTTGATGCCTGCTATGACAAGATAGTTGCCTGGGCTAAGGTATATGATGAGAAGCTTTATGAATTTGCCGTATCACGCAAAGCTGATTTTATAAAGACAATTGAACTTTGGAAGATGGCTGGCAATAAGGCTCGTAAGGATGTTGCTAAGTGGTCTGACCTTACATCTATGTTTGAATATCTCTATGTGTCTGATAGTGAGCTTAATCTGACATATGAAATTGACGAGAAGTATACAGCAGAGCAGCTTAAAGAAGTAATAGAGGAGTATCAGAAGGATATGTTCCTTGACTCTGATGACTGGTTCGGACAGATGAAGGAGATGGGCGAGAAGCTTGGATACTGCCCTAATGTTAAGGAATATAAAAAGAATCCTGAAGGCTATAAGGGCTCTATTACTGATATATGTACTATCGTCAGAGTTGCTATTACAGGAAGAAAGAATTCTCCTGATTTATTTACAATTATGAATGTAATTGGTGAAGACAGAACAAAGCAGAGACTTGTAAGATTTCTTGATGCTGTAAAATAGGAGGCCTTAGCATTATGACTAAAAAGATTTACGAAGGATATACTTATATTGATGGTGGCGTGTGCGCCGCTTCCGGATTTCTGGCAAATGGCGTTAACTGTGGATTGAATCCTGATAAGAATAAGAATGACCTTGGTATGGTGTATAGTAAAGAGGTGTGTAATGCGGCAGCAGTTTACACATTAAACAAGGTTAAGGGAGCGCCGATTTTAGTTACAAAGGAACACCTTAAGAATTCGAATGGCAAGGCACAGGCAGTAGTTGTTAATTCAAAGAATGCTAATACATGTAATGCTGATGGTATTGACAAGGCGGAGGCTATATCAAAGCTTGCTGCTGATTGTCTTGGGATAGATGTTAACCTTGTAATAAACGCATCAACCGGTGTTATTGGACAGGTCCTTCCGATTGAACCTTTTGAAGGAGCCATGAAGGGACTTGTTGACGGCCTTTCGGAAGAAGGTAATGGCAAGGCTGCAAATGCCATTATGACTACAGATACTGTTCAGAAGGAGGTTGCAGTTGAATTTGTAATTGATGGCATTACCTGTCACTTAGGTGGAATGGCTAAGGGAAGTGGAATGATTCATCCGAATATGGCTACTACACTTAATTTTGTAACATCAGATGTTGCCATATCCACAGCTATGATTCAAAAAGCACTTAGCGAGATAGTAAAGATAACATATAACTGTCTTAGCATTGATGGTGATACTTCAACTAATGATATGGTAAGTGTTATGGCAAACGGACTTGCCGGTAATAAAATAATATCAGAAGAAAATGAGGCATATGAGATATTTAAGCAGGCATTATATATAGTTATGGAGAATATGACTATGATGCTTGCAAGTGATGGTGAGGGTGCAAGCAAGATGCTTGAGTGCACTGTTTCATCAGCTCCAGACAGGGATACTGCTATAATTGTTGCAAAGAGCGTAATCCGTTCACCACTTTTCAAATGTGCAATGTTTGGAGAGGACGCAAATTGGGGAAGAATATTATGTGCAATTGGTTATGCTGAGGCAGACTTCGATATTGAAAAGGTTGATGTAGACCTTAAGTCTGATAAGGGTGTAATTGCAGTATGCAGAGCCGGTGCAGGTGTACCATTTTCTGAAGAAAAGGCAGCAGAGATTCTTAGTGCTGATGAAATCTATATTATGATAGAGCTTAACCAGGGAGATTCTGTTGCTAAGGCCTGGGGCTGTGATTTAACATATGACTATGTCAAGATAAATGGTGACTATCGCTCATAATCGCCTTACATAGGAGAAATATATATGGTATCTGGTTCAGTAGAAATAAGAAATGAACAGGGCTTGCATATGAGGCTCGCGGGAATATTTGCCAGTGAAATGTCTAAATACAAATCCCGAATTATTCTATGCGTTGATGGCAAGAGAGTAAATGGAAAAAGCATCATGCATATAATTGCCAGTTGCATAGGCGCAGGAACAAGTATTACAATAGAATGCTCCGGGGAGGATGAACAGGAAGCTCTTTCGGCTGCTATTTCGTATATTGAATCAGGATTTGGAGAAAATTAAATAGTGCATGGTTTTATTGCCTTTCATTATATATAAATGCAATGGTAAAAATACATAATTTAAGGATTATTATGTAGAGAAAATGACGAAATTAAAAAACAGTAGATTTTTTGCTGGATTTTAATAAAAAATATTTGATAGAATAGTATTGTCAGATAAGATTGTTGCCGCATTTTTTGTTGTGAAAGGAAGAGTTTATGTTCGAGAACGAAAAGGTTAATCATGTAAAGTTTGGTGAAGGTAATGTGGTTGGATGTGATGGCACACATATCAGAATTATGTTTCCGCTTCAGAATCTCGAGAAGACATTTTCTTACCCGTCTGTATTTGAAAAGTTTCTGAATTTTGTAAGTAAGGATGCTCAGTGTAAGGCAGACGAAGCTCTTGAGACGGCTAAGAATGAGACACTTCGTATGAATAATATGAAGAGGCTTCTATATATTGAAGCAGAGAACAGAAGAAAACAGGAGAGGCTTTTGAAGCAAAAGAAAAAATAAGTTTACAAAAAGATTACAAAAAGGTCCTATAGGCAATTGCCATATAGGGCCTTTTAGTGTTATACTGACAAAGTGAGACTTATTACAAACCTCCATATCCGGGGGTAAGAGAAAGGACGGATATTAACGTGTATAATATTGTTAAGGTTGAATCGTTGACAGACAGCATCTATCTTATGGATGTTGAAGCACCAAGAACGGCAAAGACATGTTTGCCAGGACAGTTTGTTATAGTAAGAGGTTCAATAGATGGAGAGAGAATTCCGCTTACTATATGTGATTATGACAGAGAAAAGGGAACTGTTACAATAGTTTTCCAGGTAGTTGGTGCAGCTACCCAGTTCATGGGTGAGTTGAAGGTAGGAGATTCATTTACAGATTTTGTAGGACCACTTGGTTGTCCTTCAGAGCTTGTAAATGAGGATATAGATTCTCTTAAGAATAAAAAGATTCTTTTTGTGGCAGGTGGTGTTGGTACTGCTCCTGTATATCCACAGGTTAAGTGGCTTCACGAGAATGGTGTTGCAGCTGATGTTATTATTGGTGGCAGAACAAAGGAACTTATTATTCTGGAAGAGCAGATGAAGGCAGTTGCCGGTAATCTTTATATTACAACAGATGATGGTTCATATGGTAATCATGGCATGGTAACTAATGAGATTACAAGACTTGTTGAAGAGGGTAACAAGTATGATGTTTGTATTGCTATCGGACCAATGATTATGATGAAGTTTGTTTGTAAGCTTACAAAGGAGCTTGGAATTCCAACAGTAGTAAGCCTTAATCCTATAATGGTTGATGGTACAGGTATGTGTGGAGCATGTCGTGTAACTGTAGGAGGAGAAGTAAAATTTGCATGTGTTGATGGTCCTGAGTTTGATGGACACAAGGTTGATTTCGATGAGGCTATGAAGCGTCAGCAGATCTACAAAACAGTAGAAGGCAGAGCTTATCTTGCTGCTAAAGAAGGAGCAACACATCATGGCGGATGCGGTAATTGCGGAGGTGACAAATAATGGACGTATTGACAAAGGTACCTGTTCGTGAGCAGGATGCGAAGGAAAGAGCAAAAAACTTCAAGGAAGTATGTTATGGATATAATGCCGAAGAGGCAATGGCAGAGGCAGCGAGATGTATCGGTTGTAAGAATGCGCAGTGTGTTAAAGGATGTCCTGTAGCAATTGATATACCAACATTTATTGATCATGTTAAAAAGGGCGAATTTGCAGAGGCATTTCAGGTGATTAGCAAATCATCAGCACTTCCTGCTGTATGTGGACGTGTATGTCCTCAGGAAACACAGTGTGAAGGTAAGTGTATTAGAGGAATCAAAGGAGATCCTGTATCTATTGGTAAGCTTGAGAGATTCGTAGCAGACTGGGCTAGAGAAAATGGAATTAAGCCGGAGCCTGCTAAGGAGATGAATGGCCATAAGGTAGCAGTTATCGGTTCAGGTCCTTCTGGACTTACATGTGCCGGCGACCTCGCTAAGATGGGCTATGATGTTACTATTTTTGAGGCTCTTCATGAGGCTGGTGGTGTATTAGTGTATGGTATTCCTGAGTTCCGTCTTCCAAAAGAGGATGTAGTAAAGAAGGAAATTGAGAATGTTAAGGCTCTTGGAGTAAAGATTGAGACAAATGTTGTAGTTGGTAAGTCAGTTACTATAGATTCTCTTATTGAGGATGAGGGCTTTGATGCCGTATTTATCGGTTCAGGTGCAGGACTTCCAAAATTCATGGGTATTCCTGGTGAGAATTCAAATGGAGTATTTTCTGCAAATGAGTACCTTACAAGAAGTAACCTTATGAAAGCATTTGAGGATGGTTCAAATACACCAATAATGGCAGGCAAGAAGGTTGCTGTTGTAGGTGGTGGTAACGTAGCTATGGATGCAGCTAGAACAGCACTAAGACTTGGTGCTGAAACACATATTGTATATAGACGTTCAGAAGAGGAGCTTCCTGCCAGAGTTGAAGAAGTACACCATGCAAAGGAAGAGGGTATCATTTTTGACCTTCTTACTAATCCAACAGAAATCATTGCAGATGAGAATGGTTGGGTATGCGGCATGAAGTGCGTTAAGATGGAGCTTGGCGAGCCTGATGAATCCGGAAGAAGAAGACCTGTAGTTGTAGAGGGTTCAGAGTATACAATGGATGTTGATGTTGTAGTAATGTCACTAGGTACATCTCCTAATCCACTTATTTCATCAACAACAGAAGGCCTTGAAATCAATAAGTGGAAGTGCATCGTTGCTGATGAAGCTGATGGAAAGACAACTAAGGAAGGCGTATATGCCGGTGGTGATGCAGTTACAGGTGCTGCAACAGTAATTCTTGCTATGGGAGCAGGAAAAGCAGCTGCACAGGGTATTGATGAGTATATTAAAGGCAATAAATAATATATTGCTGCGATTAATATAAAACTAATTTACAAATGATAATATTATATGGGAGGTATTTATTATGAACAGATTAAAGGATAAGGTTGCTATTGTAACTGGATCTACCAGTGGAATAGGTATTGGTATTGCCAGACTTTATGCAGCAGAAGGTGCGAAGGTAGTAATTTGCGGACGTAGAGAAGAGAAGGGCCAGGCTGTTGTAGACAGAATTAAGAGTGAAGGCGGCGAGGCATATTATCATTTCATGGATATTACTGTTCCTGAAAGCATTGAGCAGCTCTTTGCAGATACTGTTGAGAAATACGGCAAGATTGACATCCTCGTAAATAATGCTGCAAATGTTGCATTAAAGGATGGAAGAGTTGATGAGCTTACTCTTGATATGTGGGATGGAATATTCCAGAGTGATATGAGAGGTACATTCTATTCAACAAAGTGTGTAATTCCATATATGCAGAAGAATGAGAACGGTGGTTCAATTATTAATATTGGTTCTATGGCATCATGCTCAGGAGATTTGGGCTCAACAGCTTATGCATGTGCTAAGGCAGGTGTTGATAAGCTTACAGAGTATACAGCACTTCAGTATGGAAAACAGAACATTCGTTGTAACTGTGTTCGTCCGGGTCTTATTGTTACACCTGAGAATGAGGCATATGTTCCACAGGCACTTAAGGATATTTTCTTAAATAATATAATGGTTAACCGTTATGGTTGCCCTGAGGATATCGGTCATATGTGTGTATATCTTGGTTCAGATGAGAGCAGTTATGTAACAGGCCAGATTGTAAATGTTGATGGTGGTTTGAATTCACATGTACCTACAGTTGCTCAGTTCAAGGAGCTTAATTCACGTACATGGTAATAATATCAGCCTGAAGGCATAGAATGAATTTTTGTTTTGACATTAGTGCAAAGATTCTATAATAAAGGAGATAATGAGATGGAGAAAAGAGAGCTTATATATTACAGGCTGGATGAAATTGACGAGAAGATTCTTATGATGCTTCAGGAGAATGCAAGAGCATCACTTAAGGATATGGCTGCAGAAGTTTCAATGTCTCCTACAGCAGTTGGAACAAGAATTGATAAAATGCTTGAAGAAGGTGTTCTTGAAGGTTTTACTACAAGACTTAACCCGGAGGCTATGGGTCATTATATTAAAGCATTTATAAATCTGGAGGTTTCGCCGGAACAGAAGGATGAGTTCTATCCTTATATAGATAGTGTTCTTAATGTAGTTGAGTGTAACTGCGTTACAGGCGATTACTCTATGCTAATTGAGGTCCGCTTTAGAACAACAGCAGAGCTTGACAAGTTTGTTGGCGATTTGCAAAGATTTGGTAAGACAAAGACCCAAATAGTATTTTCTACCTGTGTAAAGCATCGCTGCAAATATTGGCGTGTTGATAGCGGAGAGTGGCTTCCGGAGCAAAAAAACGATAAAAAGTAAGTAAAAACCATAAAAGGGCTTAAAAATCCAAGCGAAAAATGTATTTTGCTTGGATTTTTTAAGTTTTTTCCTTTACAATCGAAAATTGTTATACTATAATAACAACAGCGATTGCGGGGAGCAATTAAAATTATATGTTTTTAGGAGGAATATTGATATGTCATATGTTGACGAAGTACTTGAGATAGTACAGAAGAAAAATGCAGATCAGCCTGAATTCTTACAGGCAGTAACAGAGGTTCTTGATTCATTAAGACCATGTATCGATGCAAATGAAGAATTATACAGAAAGAATGCAATTCTTGAGAGAATTACTGAGCCTGACAGACAGTTTATGTTCAGAGTACCATGGGTAGATGATAATGGACAGGTTCAGGTTAATAGAGGTTATAGAGTACAGTTCAACAATGCTATTGGACCATACAAGGGAGGTTTAAGACTTCATCCTTCAGTAAATCTTGGTATTATTAAGTTCCTTGGATTTGAGCAGATTTTCAAGAACTCACTTACAACACTTCCTATCGGCGGTGGTAAGGGTGGTTCTGACTTCGATCCAAAGGGCAAATCAGACAGAGAAATCATGGCATTCTGCCAGAGCTTCATGACAGAGCTTTGCAAATATATTGGAGCTGACGTTGACGTTCCTGCAGGTGATATTGGAACAGGTGCTAGAGAAATCGGTTACATGTTCGGTCAGTATAAGAGAATTCGTGGTATGTTCGAGGGAGTTCTTACAGGTAAGGGACTTACATATGGTGGTTCACTTGCTCGTACAGAGGCTACAGGCTATGGTCTTCTTTATCTTACACAGGAATTACTTAAGTGTCATGATATCAGCATGGAGGGTAAGACAATTGCTGTTTCAGGTGCTGGTAATGTTGCAATTTACGCAATTCAGAAGGCACACCAGATGGGTGCTAAGTGTGTAACATGTTCAGATTCAACAGGTTGGATTTATGATCCTGAAGGAATTGATGTTGCACTTCTTAAGGAGGTTAAGGAAGTTAAGAGAGCTCGTCTTACAGAGTATGCTGCTGCAAGACCAAGCGCAGAGTACCATGAGAAGAAGAATGGTGAGCATGGCGTATGGAATGTAAAATGTGATATTGCTCTTCCATGTGCTACACAGAACGAGCTTAATCTTGAAGATGCTAAGGCACTTGTTGCAAACGGATGCTTCTGTGT
>JAEDHX010000069.1 GCA_016296785.1 Coprococcus sp.
TTATTGTGCTTTCTGCAAAGGACATGGTGCAGACGAAGATTGATATTATCAGGCTCGGGGCGGATGACTATATAACAAAGCCATTTGACCTTGATGAGATGGCGGTTAGAATTGAAGCTGTGCTGAGGCGCTATAACAAGAACCAGCAGGATGCAAATGTGGCCTTTAAGAACATGAGACTTGATGAAGAAGCGAAGACAATCTCGGTAAATGGCAGCAGGCTTGACCTAACTAGCAAGGAGTATGCCATTTTAGAGCTGCTTCTTAAGAATAGGACGAAGCTGTTTTCGAAGGCGAATTTATTTGAGAGCGTATGGAATGAGCCGTATTTTGTGGAGGACAATACGCTTAAGGTACATATGAGCAACATCAGAAATAAAATTAAGAAGTATGATGACGAGGAATATATTGAAACTGTATGGGGTATGGGTTACAAATTAAAAAATTAACCATTTCTTAACCTTTTTCTTAACCTTTTCTTTATGTTGGCTTTTTATAATAAAGACAAATAAGAAATCAGAGTAATTTTAAGAAAGGATAGAGGATATGGAATACGTTTTGAAGACCACAGGGCTTACAAAGGTATACGGCAATAATAAGGTAGTAGATAATGTCAGCTTTAATATTGAAAAAGGCCATATTTATGGACTTATTGGACCAAATGGTGCAGGCAAAACTACTATTATGAAAATGATTGCAGGTACATGTATGCCGACAGCAGGAAGCATTTCCTTATTTGAGCAGGAAGATAAAATTAATGATATGAGAAGCAGGGCGAGCTTCATGATAGAGGCTCCGTATCTCGATGGAAGCATGACTGCAAGAGAGAATATGGAGTATATCAGATATCTAAGGGGAATTGCAAAGGAAGAAAAAATAGACGAGGTGCTTAGTTTTGTGGGACTTGCCCATACCGGAAAAAAGAAAGTAAAGCATTTTTCCCTTGGTATGCGTCAAAGGCTTGGCATTGGAATGGCACTTTTACCTGATCCGGAGATTATGATACTCGACGAGCCTGTAAATGGGCTTGATCCTGAGGGTATAGTCGAAGTCAGAAACATGCTTACGAAGCTTTGCACGGAAAGAGGAATTACTATTTTGATTTCCAGTCATCTCCTTTCAGAGCTTTCGGAGCTTTGTACGGACTTTACAATAATTGATAAGGGTAAAATTATCGAAAGCATTTCAAAAGAGGAGCTCTCGAAAAAATGCAGAAGCTATATAGCTGTAGCCGCAAGTGACACCAACAGGCTTGCTACAGTTATTGAGCAAAAACTTGGAATTAGTGAATACAAGGTTATTGAAAATAATGAAATTCGTATCTATGAGCGTCTTGATGAGGTAGAGACGATATCAAGAACTATTATGGAAAATGATATTGTTCTTACGAAACTAAACGCTGAGGGTGAAAATCTTGAGGAGTATTATCTTTCAAGAGTTTCCTCACAAGGTGGCAGCTTAGAAGGTAAACCTGAAAAACTCGGACTTTTTGGTTTCATGAAAGGGGGCAAATAGATATGAACAGACTTATTAAAGCGGAATGGTTTAGAGCCAGAAAATCCTCAGGATTATTAAAATGGTTGTTTATTGTTATTTTGATTATTATAGCAGTGACATTTCTTGATGCTTCCTTTATAGATGATAATTCGGCATCGTCATTTTTTATGCAATTTGTGCTAAATACATCTGTATTTATACCGTTCTTCTTCTCTGTTTTAGCTGCAGCATTTGTAGGTATACCATATAACAACAAGACCGGTTTATATGAGGTTATGGCAGGAAATAAGATATCGTCTATTATCTTAAGTAAGTTGGTTGTAGTAGCACCGGTTATTACATTTGCATTTTTTGCAATATTTACCGTTGTTATAGGTATATTTTGCGGTATTGGAGGACAGGGGGAGTTAGGCCAGTTACCTCTTAGACTTCTGCTTCTAGCAGTAGTTACTATTCATGTTACGATAACAGGTGTTTTGATGACAACGGCAACAAGGAGTCCTGTCGGCATTGTATTAGCGTTTTTGCGCTTTGCTGTATTTGATTCTGCGATTTCTTTATGGGTTAATATTCTGATGCAGAATCGTACAAGTGAAGAAATAAACAAGGCAATAAACTGGTTTGTAACAAGTCATGTAATGGCGCTTGGAGCGGAAACTATACCTACATATCTGATTGTTGAAATAATTGTAAGTACAATTATTGAAGGTGTTGTTTGGTATGTGATATCATATATTGGATTTAAAAAGAAGAAATTTGCGTAATATTTAAGGACGTAGAAATTATGAATAATAAGCTTACTTTATTATTAATAGCATTAGGACTGTTGCTCATTGTAGCAACAGTCCTTATTGTGCGTTTATTCCAGTATAAAAGGCAGATTAAGGAGTTTACAAAACGTATAAATGAGCGATTGTCTGCCGATATGAATCAGCCTGTTACAGTTGAATATTTTGACAAAGATATACTGGTACTTGCTGATTCCCTAAATGAATACACCGGCATGATAAAGGGAAAAACTCTTAGCATCGACAAGGACAGACGTATGCTTAAGAATGTAATTGCGGGAATTTCCCATGACTTTAGAACTCCACTTACTGCCGCTATGGGTTATATGCAGATGATAGACAAAAATGATGTTTTAGACAATAAGAATAAAGAATACCTTCATATTTCAATGGAGAAAACTGCCTATATGAAGGAACTGTCGGATTCATTTTTTGAGGTATCACAGATTGAGGCAAATACAGAGCCTGTCGTATTTGAAAAGGTTCACTTAACAAACATTCTATCAGAACAGATAATGGGGCAGTACGACTGGATAAACGAACGAAGTATCAACGTAGATATTAGAATTCCGGAACAGGATATTGTAGTAGATTCCAATATACATTTTGTAGAAAGAATACTTGAGAATATATTTTCGAATGCGAGAAAATATACATTATCCTACCTATACGTAGAACTTTCGGTATCAGAGAATAATGTTCTAATAACAGTAAAAAACGACATGCAGCATGTCGATAACTTTGACGTATTACGCGTCTTCGAGGCCTTCTATAGAGATCCCGCAAGGCACAGTGAAGGCACCGGCCTCGGCCTCTACGTCGTAAAATGCCTCTCAGAGAAGCTATCCCACAGAGTGAGCGCAACCTGCGTAGACGACATCTTTGGGATTGTACTTACCATGGTTTTACCAGAATGATTCAAAAAAATTCGCCACGGGGACAGGTCCCTTGGCAAATTTTTTTTTGACCAAGGGACCTGTCCCCGTGGCGAATTTTTTATAACACCTTAGAGAGGAAATCCTTGAGACGTGGGTTACTTGGATGGTTGAAGAATTCATCCGGGGTGCCACTTTCGAGGATTTGACCTTCGTCGATAAATATTACTTTGTTAGCAACTTCACGTGCAAAGCCCATCTCGTGGGTTACGATAACCATTGTCATGCCATCACTTGCAAGCTTCTTCATAAGGTCTAATACTTCACCGACCATTTCAGGGTCGAGTGCTGAGGTTGGCTCGTCGAAGAGAATCACATCAGGATTCATGGCGAGAGCTCTTACTATGGCAACACGCTGCTTCTGACCGCCTGACAGAGTTGATGGATAGACATCTGCTTTGTCAAAGAGACCAATGGATTTAAGAAGCGATTCTGCCTTTTCTCTAGCTGAATCAATTATGTCTTTCTTGGTTGTTGTAATCTCGTTAAGCTCAAGTTTAGTCTTACGGAATAAATTAGCAAATTTGCGCCAAGCGTTCTGCTTCTTTGCCTTGCTAAGCTGCTTACACTGTACATGTACAGGAGCAAGCATGATGTTTTGCATAACAGTTTTATTATTGAACAGATTGAAATGCTGGAAAACCATTCCCATATGCTGGCGGTGTTTGTTAATATCTACCTTCATGTCAGCTATGTTTTCGCCGTTGAAAATGATTTCGCCGCCGGTAGGGTCTTCCATACAGTTAAGGCACCTCAAAAATGTGCTTTTACCGGAGCCTGAAGGACCGATTACAACCATGATATCGCCTTTTTCAATGGTAATGTTAATGCCATTTAACACCTTGTTATCACCAAAGTGCTTTTCAAGATTAATTACGTCTATCACTCTTTCCAAGGCTCCTTTCTAATAATTTTACAAATAAACTGATTATAAGAACCAGTAAAATGTAGATAATTGCCATTACAAGATATGGAACCATGAACTCGTAGCTGTTACTTCCTATGTAGTTGAATGCAACATAGAGGTCAGCAGCACCGACAAAGCTTACAACAGATGTTTCCTTGATCAATGCAATAAATTCATTTCCAAGTGTAGGAAGAATGTTTTTAACTGCCTGAGGAATTACTATCTTCAACATTGTAGTGCCAAAGCTAAGGCCGACAGCACGACCGGCTTCCATCTGACCCTGGTCAACAGACTGGATACCACTTCTCATAATCTCAGATATATAAGCACCGCTGTTAATACCAAATACGATTATCGCAACCTGCACACCTGTCATATGAAGTCCGAGAAGAGGCATAAGTACGTAGTAAAACACCAGCAGCTGGACAACCATTGGCGCACCTCTAAACAGGTTGACGTATAAACCACAAATTGCATTAAGAATACGTGGCAGAAGCTTATACTTTGGTATAACACGAACTGTCGCAATAAGAATACCTATAACAATACCGATAAGAAGACCAAGTATTGCAATGATAAGGGTATTCTTTAAGCCCTCAAGTACCTTTGTATATCCTTTGTACTCAATAAATATTTCTATGAACTTTTCTATTTTTAGGATAAATGAGTCCATGTTAATCCTTTCATGTATATATTACTGTAACTTGCAAATGAAATTCGTTACAGTAATTCATAATGTAATTCATTTCTATAATCTATTACTGTAATTTATTAATTGATTCTGTAATACATTTAGCAGGAGCTGAGTCGATAATAACATAATCGATGTTACCATTTATAAGGTCCTGAACTGCAAGTGAACCATTCTTGTAGCCTGTAGTTGTCATCTTAAAGCCTGCAAATCCCCAGTCATCATCACCTTCGCAGTAGAACTGGCCTGTTGTTCCTGTCTGAACACCAACCTTAACTGAGCTATCCTTTGTGTTGAGAATTGCTTCAACTGCAGCTACATCAGCGCAGTCATCAAATTCTGTATTGTCTTCCATAACTATAAGCTTCTGTGAAGCGTTGTAGTATGATTTTGAGAATGTAACATACTCCTCACGGTCCGGCTTAATTGTAAGACCTGCCATAGCGATATCACATTTCTGCTGACCAACTGAGAGACAAACTGCGTCGAAATCCATGTTCTGGATAACAAGTTCCTTGCCAAGCTTTTTAGCAAGAGCATCAGCTATCTCCATATCAATACCATAGTATGTATCTCCCTGTGTATACTCAAATGGCTCGAATGCAGCATTTGTAGCTACAACAAGCTGATCCTTTGATGTATCAAGTGTTGCTGATGTTACACCAACAGGAGTACCATCACCGAAGTAGTGGTTACAGATCTCGTCAAATGTACCATTTCCTTTAATCTCGTCGATAAACTCATTTACCTGCTCAAGAAGCTCAGGCTGTGTCTTATCAACGCCAAATGCGTACTCCTCGTTAGTAAGATTAATCTCGATTACTTTAGTCTTCTTTGATGATTTTGTGTCGTCCTTCTTAGAGCCACATGCTGTAAATGAAGCTACTGCAAGAGCTGCAACAAGGACAAGTGATAATATCTTCTTTGTTTTCTTCATAATATACTACTTCCTTTCTCATATTTTTTACGCGTTTTACTATATCATTATTGAAAGAAAAATTCAATTAAATATGAATAAAAATACAGTTTAGCTTATAATTATTTACGATTTTCCGTCGCTTTGAAGTAGTTTTCTGTATGATATATCAATTGCAAATGCTCCAAGCGGGGCAGTAAGCACTATTGCAAGCACGGCAATTGCAAGGCATGTATCACCACAGGCAAATCCGAGCGAGAGCGGAATTGCTCCAATTGCAGCCTGGACTGTTGCCTTCGGAGTATACGCCATCATTGCAAATAATCGCTCTTTTACGTTGAATTCTGTTTTTATCAGACACACAAATACACCGAGCATTCTAAATGCTAATGCGCAAATAATAACGATAATCGCTTTTATACCAATATTTGCCAGGTAATTAATATTAACAGTTGCACCTACAAGAACAAACAGGAATATCTCGGCACCGACCCAAAGCTTGCCATATTTCACAGATAATCTTGTTGCGACTTCATTTCGCTTTTTCTTAAGACCTATGCCGATAAACATAATTGCAATAAGTGCTGAAAATGTTATCGGAAGCTTAAGGCTGTCCTCTGCGACAACAAGTAGAAATGAAATGCTTAATATAATAAGCACCTTGGCAGTATCTCGAATGTGAACCTTCTTAAAATAAAAGGCAAGAATAACTCCAATGCCAATACCTATTGCAATTCCGAGTATTATTGAAACAGGAATATTTATAAAACTGATTACAGATGCGCCCTTGCCCTGCATCATCCCAACAAAGGTGGAAAATAACACAATAACATATACATCATCTACAGAAGCTCCTGCAAGTATAAGCTGCGGAATCCCTTTCTTAGTGCCATATTCCTCGTCCATTAATTTCACCATTCGTGGTACAACTACTGCCGGTGAAACAGCGGCTAATACAGCTCCCATTATTGCCGCTTCAAGAAGTGAAAGCCCCATTACAGCCGGTCCAATAATAAGCATTCCAATCAGCTCAAAGGTTGCCGGCACAAAGCACATAAGAAGAGCAGGTCTTCCTATCTTCTTTAAGCCTGATAAATCAAGGCCAAGACCTGCTCTTGTTAATATAATAATAAGTGCAATTTTTCTCAATTCTGATGATATACTTAGTATCTCCGGAGATAGAAGATTAAGCACATATGGACCAAGTACTATACCTGTAATAAGCATTCCAAGAAGACTTGGAAGCTTTAGCTTCTTGCATATCCATCCCAGAGACATTCCAATAAGTAGAATAAGAGAAATGCTAAGTAACATTGTTATTCTCCTTTATATTGAGATAGCTTCTTTTATAAGATAGCCGTTCTTGCCGGCTTCTTTAACAGCATAAAGTGCTTCATCAGCTGTCTGAACAAGCTTATTATAGTCTGATACGATATCTTCAGTTAATATAATACCTATACTGCAGCTGATATTGTTAGTCTTACCAAGATTAAGAGAAGATATCTCTTTATTAATATAGGATGCGATGCGGTTTACTTCGTCCTTGTTAGTATGCTTGATAAAAATAAGAAATTCGTCGCCGCCAAAACGTCCTATTAGTATATTATCAGATGTTAGCTTGCCAAGAATATCACAAACCATACAAAGGACATCATCCCCAAATAAGTGACCACAGGTATCATTTACCTGCTTGAAGCCGTCTAAATCAAGCATCATTAATGCATAATTGCCACGGCAATCCTTACTGTGCCTGAAGGTTTCAACCTTTGAACGGAAAGAGCTTCTATTATCAAGACCTGTAAGAGGGTCTTTATTTGCAATTTCTTTTAAATCCTCAGTGTAGTTATTGTAATTACGTATCTGTTCAAGCTCCTGTTCAAGATGCTTTTGGTAGCTGATATCAATAAGTACGGCAAGGTATACAGGATACTCTCCATCCATACCGATATATTTTCCTTCCCAATGAATCCATACATCCTTTCCGGTTTGCTTGTGAGAAGTCTTGTATTCAAGAACAATATCCTCGTGATTAGGAATCTTAGTTGAGATTATCTTGTGAACAAGTCTCTTCTGAGCATATGTAAAGCGTGCTAAAGAGCCCTCCTCATAATCCTTCTTTGTCGTTCCAAGAAGCTCATAGAAGTTGCTGTTAGCTTCAAGAATAGTGAGCTTGTCATCCATTCTGTACTTAACAACCGCACCCGGAATATTGTCATATATGATAGAACGTTCATATTGTTCGGTCTTTAACTTAGTAACATCATAGAATATACCTTCGACAACAGGCACTCCGTCTGTGTAATCCACGATTTCGATTGAAGCCTGAATCCACCTGATGTTTTTGTCCTTGGTATATATTCTAAAATCAAATTCACTTATCTCGGAATTGTCCTTGAGAAGATGTATAAGATTGCTATGGTCAAGACCCTGCATATTGTTGCGACATTTGTTGCCTAATATTTCTGTGAATTCATCCCTAGAATAGCCTGATAATGCGTAGAAACCATCATCGCCTTCAATTACGGTGAAATCATAGTCGAGTAATAATCTAGCTTTGCCTCCAATAATCATATTTTGTACCCCCATATGTAGCAAATAAATAATTTAGTATATTATTAGTATCAAGAATACAAAAGTGTATTCATTCCCCCAAAATAGATATACAAAATTATAACACATTAATATTTATAATTCATCAATAAAATGCATGTATTTAAAAAATATTGCACTTAATCCGCTTCCGAAATAAGAAAATATTTATGGAAAAGGCTGCGTATTTGAAATATAATTATATAAGCTAATATTTCATATTTAAAGAGGAGAAGATTATGAATCAGGGTAATAAAGATTTCATTCATATAAAGGCGCCAAAGAATTGGATAAATGATCCGAACGGATTCATATATTATAAGGGCAAATATCACATGTTTTATCAACATTTTCCATATGATCCTTCATGGGGGACCATGCATTGGGGACATGCCACAAGTACGGACCTTGTCAACTGGCAGCATGAAGGAATTGCACTCTATCCTAGTAAGATCTACGATGCAAATGGCGTATTTTCGGGTAATGCTATTATTATAGAAGATAGGCTGTATCTTTATTACACGGGAATTAAGTATATTGAGGCCGATCCTTCAAATATTCATTTGCCTGTAAACTACAACTTTGAGGCTTGTCAGGCACTTTTAATATCCGAGGATGGAGAGCATTTTGATAATATTAATGGAAAAACCTGTGTTATCCCTGTGTCTGCTGATGATAATATGATGTCGATTGCTGATACAAGAGACCCAAAGGTGTGGGAGAAGAATGGCAGATACTACATGGCACTTGGAAGCACTGAGAAAGTGACGCCTGATAAACGGGTTGGTAAGATTATATTCCTAGAGAGTGCAGACGGACTTAGCTGGTCATATTTATCTGATGCTAAGAGTAGTGAATTCGGCGAGATATTTGAGTGCCCTGATTTGTTTGACATAGACGGACAAAGGATTATGTTTTGTGCTGCAGTCGGATATTTGAAGGATGGTTTTCCTGATTCAAATCAGGAGATATACAAATTCGTTTCTTTTGATGAGGAAACAGGCCGCTTAACCTACGATAAAGAAAGCTTCTATATTGATTATGGCTTTGATTTGTATGCGACACAGACTGCACTTGATGAGGATAATAACCGGGTAATGTATGCGTGGATGCGTATGCCGATTCCGATTGCCTGTGAGGACTCTTCTTCTATGTGGAGCGGAATTATGACTATGCCAAGAGTTATTAAGCTTAAGAAGGATGAAAATGGAGCTAAGCTGTTATTTAAGCCACATAAGAAAATAGACGATTTGTTCCAGAACAAGATAACGGCATATGAGCTGCCATTTCATCTATGCATAAATGGGACTTCCGATATTCATGATATTGATATTACTATGGCAGACAGCAAAAAGGATTATAAGCTGTCACTTGATGTGGAAGATGGCTGTGTAATAGATATCGGCGGATATATAATAAAGATACAGGACGGCTTCGTTATGGCAGACAGGTCAGCTCTTTATCCGAAGGGGAATTATCGGATGGAATTTAGCACGCCTAAGATAGAGGGGGATATTCATCTTGATATCTACCTTAGCAGATATATGATAGAAACATTTGTAAATTCAGGAGAATATGTATTAAGTCATGTCGTATATGATTTTTTCCGGAATAATCAATAGTTTGAGTTTTTTGAATGCTCTCACATAATTATTTGTGGGAGCATTTATAATTTTCAATTATTTCCTATAAAACCTATGACATAGTAGGATAAAAGGTGTATTATTGCAACATCACATACGAAAGCCATTTGGTATATATCCTGGAACAAAGACATCACTTGATGATATAGCTAAAGG
>JAEDHX010000132.1 GCA_016296785.1 Coprococcus sp.
TGCAAATGCAGTTGCTACCCTAACCTGAGGCATTAAAAAAAATCGTATCAATAGGACTGCCGCTGATACAATTAATAACGCAAATATAGACAAAACAGTAATTAATACCTTCTTTTTTACACTCTTTTTTTTATTTACCAAAAGGCCACAATTGGGGCAGAAACCTGCCCCATTATCTATGTGTGCCTTGCAATTCTTACATTTCATACAATCTTATCCTTATGCTTTTATAAGATTAGCTATTATATCATGATTCTCGTTTATATAGTCAATAGCGCCACATAAGCCCTCCTCAGAAAAAGGAAATGACTTGCTTTGTATCAAAGCTTTATCAGTTGCTTCAAAACAAAATGGCTCCGGCCAAATATATGCCATAAGAACATTATTGCTATTACCCTCTTCATCAGTAATTGATTCTTTACCTATCATATATCTGATACCGGTGTCACTTCCCTTAAAAGGTCTTGACTTATAAAAATCTAACGCAAGAAGTTCTTTTCTAGTTACCATATATTCACCTATTACTTAATTACAAACGGATATACTTCAACAATTTCACCTGTTGAAACATTAGTAACAATAAAATATGTATTACCCTTCTTTACTCCGCTTCCACCAAGTCGTACCCAGGTAACGTAATTGTCTTCAATTTCTCCAAACGATATTACATTAGTCTTCGTGCCGTCTGAATACTCAATATATCCTTCAATATCCATTTTTAAATCGCTTGAATTATAGAAAATACCATGAACATAGATATCCTTGTCTGCAGATATCTCGTGCTTCTTTGTTGTATAATCCTCCTGGTCATAGTTTGTATATGATTCAATATCCCATCCAACAAGCTCCTTGAATATCTGTGCTGCCTCACTATTACCGGCATAACGAAGCTCTCCAAGATATTTCATTGTATTTAAATCCTTTGAATCCTTATGTGCCTTAACATATTCCAGCTTAGCGTTCTTAACCTTCTTTGCTACATCTGTTTTTTCAACCTTATTATAGTTGTCGATAGCCTTCTTGTAATCACCACTGTTTAAGGCCTCATCACCAAGTGCAATATAACACTCATCAATATCCTTGGTACAATCCTTATATGAAGCATCTACCTTTTCGTAATTAATAACGGCATCCTCATAATTGCCATCATCATAACAGGACTTCGCATATTTATAGATACAATCATTTGCCTGATATTCATAATCATCATACTCAGACTTAATAAAGTATTCGTATGCTTCCATATATTCTTCTGAAGCAACTAAAGCTTCCGCCTTACGATAATTGCATTCCTTAATCTTCTCTGCTGAATCATTGTATGTACCAAGCTTTTCAAAACACTCAATTGCTTTATCGTAATCGCCCTGATTCATATAGCCTACAGCTTCCTCGTAACGACACTCATTGATGCAATCAGCTGCATTTGAGTAGTTGCCTGCTTTTTCATATGCAGCTACTGCCTCGTCATATTTACCCTCAGCTTTCTTTGCATTACCTACATTGTAGTAGCATTCCTTAGCCTTCTCGGCAGAATCCTCGTAACTTGATAAAGCAGCCTTGTCAAAATACTCAGCAGCAATATCATACTTTCCTTCATCCATCATATCACTGGCATATTGATAGTAAGCACCACCATTTACCTTAGTTTCTGAATCCTTGAAGGAGCCGGCCTCTTTATATTTCTCAACAGCCTCTTCTACACTGCCATCCTTAAGCAATTCCTCTGCGTCCTTATATTTGGTATATTTTGGGACAAATATTACCGCAAGTACAGCTAACGCTGCAATAATAACAGTTGGAACAGCTATTAATGTTATCTTAAGTCCTAAGGACATCTTCTTTTTCTTCTTATCCTTCTTGCCGGACTTAGACTTGTTATTATCTGATGCAGGTGGCATAGGTGGCATTCCATTCATGTCATTAAATGGTGGCATTCCCATCATGTCATTACTTGGTGGAACCGGTGGCATTCCATTCATATCACCAAATTGTGGCATCTGAGGCATTCCGCCCATATCGCCAAATGGTGGCATACCATTCATATCAGCCGGCATTGTCATCTGTGCAAGGTCATTCATTCCACCCATATCTGACATCTGTGGTGGCTGTGGCAT
>JAEDHX010000070.1 GCA_016296785.1 Coprococcus sp.
GTCCCTTTGATAAAACAAAGCGGTCACGATTCTCGTCCTTAGGATTATCAGGATTCACATTCATTTCCTCAAAATACAGATATGTGAAAATATCTGCTGCCGAAAGTGAACCACCCGGATGTCCTGACTTCGCATTGTAGACACCTGTAACAGCGCCCTTACGGACATTTACAGCCATTTTTTGAAGTTCTAACTTGTTCATTTGCTTTCTCCTTTTTGTCCGAAACTAATCATTAATAAAAACTATGTGTCCAAAACACATACTGATTATAACATACTTTTATAGCTTTGCAATTGCAAACCTACTGTCTTTTACTTTAAAAATCCATTTATTATCTGCTCCTCTGCCTCAGCCTCTGTAAGTCCAAGTGTCATAAGCTTAATAAGCTGTTCACCGGCAATCTTGCCTATTGCTGCCTCATGAATCAGATTGGCATCAATATTGTTAGCTGTAAGCATAGGGCTTGCTGATACACTTGCATCATCCATAATAATTGCATCACATTCGCTGTGGCCTTTACATTCATTGTTACCATTAATAACAGATATAAATTCCTGCTTTGACTTATCTCTTGCTACTGAACGAGAAACAACATTTGCACTACAATTTTTACCATTTAACTCAACAGCAAAATCAGTTTTAGCAAACTGCTCTCCATGTGTCATAATTTTTTCCTTTATTTCAAGTGTTGCTCCATCCTTAAGCTCTGCCTTTGTAACTCTGTTAGTAGAATCAATGCCCTTTATCTGGGTAGTCTCCATCTCCATATAGGCACCTTCATCAAGATGAATTACTGTCTCAGGATTCATAATCCTGCCGCCTGTTCCATCGCCTTCACCATAGTGCTTCTCAACATATTTAATCTTCGCATTCTTTCCTACATAGAAGGTATGTATTCCGTCATGCTTTGAAGTATCAACGCCGCAATTATGAATACCACAGCCGGCAATTATTACTACATCAGCATTATCACCAATGTAAAAATCGTTATATACCATTTCCTGCAAACCACTCTTACTAAGAAGTACAGGAATATGAACGCTCTCATTCTTTGTATCAGGCTTAATAATGATGTCTATACCTGACTTATCCTCTTTTGTAACTATATCTATATTAGCAGTTGTATTACGACTATCAAGTTCACCATTTGCACGAATATTATAAGCGCCAATAGGCACCTCATGAAGCCCTGCTACCTGCTGTAATAAATTCTTCTGAATTATATCCATCTTCTATTCTTCCTTTCAAGAATACTTACTTGCTATATTACATATCTATTTATCAGCCATCTTCTTAAGGACATCACAGCCCGCTGTTCTTCCAAGAAGCTTAGGCATAACCTCTTCCTTTGAGCCAACGCTTTCTATATGTCCATTAGAAATAACTACTATCTTATCAGCTATATTAAGAATACGCTCCTGATGTGAAATTATAACAATTGTTCCGTTAATCTCATCGCGCATCTTCTCAAATACCTTTATCAGGCTGTTAAAGCTCCACAAATCAATTCCTGCCTCAGGCTCATCAAACAATGAAAGCTTAGTTCCCCTTGCTATTATCATTGCAATCTCTATTCTCTTTAATTCTCCGCCTGAAAGGCTTGAATTTACCTCTCTATTTACATAGTCCTTTGCGCAAAGCCCAACCTCAGAAAGTATCTCGCACACCTGTACAACTGTCATATTCTTACCGGCAGCAATAGAAATCAGATCCTTTACTGTAAGACCTTTAAAATGAACCGGCTGCTGAAATGCAAAGCTGATTCCTTTTTTTGCTCTCTCAGTTATACCAATATCTGTAATATTCTCCCCATCAAGCAGAATCTGTCCTCCTGTAGGAGTAATTATTCCGGCTATAATCTTCGCAAGTGTTGATTTGCCTCCACCATTTGGTCCTGTTATTGCCACAAAGTGTTCATCTATATTAAGACTAACATCCTTTAGTATTTCTTTTGTCTGGCCGTCTTCTTCAACCACATAAGAAATATTCCTTAATTCAAGCATATATTCCTCCATATATCGTTTGCATATTTTTAGCAATTGCATCTAATTATGCATGCCGCGAGCTATATTATATAGTATAAAACAATTTTTTCCAATACCTTAAGCCTAGAATCCAAGCTCTTCATTTACAAGAATTACCTTTATTCTATCCTTATGTCTGCTAAATCTTGTAGTAAGGAACTGACAGCAGATTGTATCAGTTGATTTGCAATCTGCGCATGAGCCTGTTTTGCTGCATGGTGTCTCAAGACCAAAACGCTGTGCATTTATTGGCGCAGCTTCATTTCTTGCACGGCTAAGTGCTGCTGCCTCATCCTTAACTACTTTATTCATACCGCATATTACAATTACATTTGAAGGTCCAAATACTATTGCAGCAACTCTGTTACCGTTACCATCAATATTTACCATGATTCCATCTTCTGTTATCGCATTACAGCCTGTAATAAAATAATCTGCAAAAAATGCTTCTCTCGCAAGTCTCGTCTTCTCCTCAGGGCTTGTTGCCTTATCACGATTTATCTCTTTATAATCTCCCTCAATTATTGCATCAATAAGACCTATCTTTACTGCACTCATAGAGCCGCCCCATCCAACAACGCTTCCCTTTGGAATCAGACTAAGCGCAAGCTCCTTTGCCTCTTCCATGGTATGTACATAATAGCCTTCCATATTTCTTGACTTAAGTCCTTTAATTACCTTCTCAGCTAACATGTCATTTCTCATATCTCTAAACTTATTCATACTTATTATCCTCCATTTTTAGTAATTATGCAGTTATCATTTATTTGCTCTTATTCATTAATCATGATCACGCAAGCCCATATCAAATAATAATCTCATAAAGTATACCATATAATTCCCTTACATAGTAAGTAGGAAATAGCCACCATGCAGTATTTGCAGATATGGCATAGCTTGTTACTCCAAGCTCTGTGGCAATACGATTTGCCCTATACTCATGAAATTCATTTGTAACTATGGCAATGCTCTGTGGCAGGTGCTGATCACCAATAATCTGAAGGGCATACATAATATTCTCCCTTGTAGACGTTGAGCTATGCTCAAGGTATAGCCTTGACTCGTCAATTCCCTTATCAGTCAAATAATTAAACATACATTGAGCCTCAGTCATCACCTCATCATCCCCCTGTCCGCCACATAAGATGCATTTGGCATCCGGATTATCAATTAGATAATCATATGCTGCATCAAGTCTTTCACGAAGCATAAGACTGGGATTACCACTTGGAAGTACTGCACATCCAAGTACAATAACTGTCACATTACCCTTTGGTTTTGACCTTATTGCTGAAAACATCAGGTGTGAAAGAATTACTGCTGTAATAATTATTCCAACAACAATAACTGATAAACCTGCAAGAAAAACCTTGCCTATTCTTTTTCTACACAGCCTTTTGACCGCCTTGTCAGCCATTGGTTTAAATATTCCATATAGTGTAAATAACCCAAATATTACAATTCCTGTTACCGTTCCTATATTGACATTTCCTCTTACAAACAATGGAAATATATAGAAAAACAGCCCACAAATTCCGAGCAGAATAAATATAATGCTAAATATCATTGACCTAACAGACCTTCTCATAGTACCCTCCAAAAGCATATACTACTATTTCGACATAATAAGACTAATTTCTTATCGTGCATAGTGTATCATAACCTTTTTTTAGTATCAACAAAACACTTATTAATTATTTGAACTAATTATAAAATATCTGTATTGAACTAAAAATGAACAGGCTTTATAATAGCATTATGTTCAAAAACAACAATTGGAGGTTGCAAATGAGAAATTATACAACGCAGATGGATGCTGCAAGGAAGGGTATTATTACTCCTGAAATAGAAACAGTTGCTAAGAAGGAGCATATGCCTGTAGATAAATTAATGGAGCTTGTCGCAGAAGGTAAGGTTGCAATATGTGCAAACAAATTACATTCCTGCCTTAATCCCGAAGGAGTAGGAAGCATGCTTCGTACCAAGATAAATGTAAATCTTGGTATATCAAGAGACTGCAAGGATTATGATATAGAGATGCAGAAGGTAATGAGCGCTGTAGAGCTTGGTGCTGAGGCTATCATGGACCTCTCAAGTCATGGCAATACACAACCATTTAGAAGAAAGCTCACAAGCGAATGTCCTGCCATGATTGGAACAGTTCCAATATATGACAGTGTAATTCATTACCAGAGGGACCTCGCTACACTTACCGCCAAAGACTTCATTGATGTAGTAAGGCTTCATGCTATGGATGGTGTTGACTTTGTTACACTCCACTGCGGAATAACCAAGAAAACCATAGAACAGATTAAGAAGCATAAGCGTAAGATGAATATTGTAAGTCGTGGAGGAAGTCTTGTATTTGCCTGGATGAGCATGACAGGAAATGAGAATCCTTTCTACGAATACTTTGACGAGATTCTTGATATATGCGAGGAATATGATGTTACCATATCCCTTGGTGATGCCTGCCGTCCGGGCTGTCTTGCAGATGCGACTGATGTATGCCAGATTGAAGAATTAGTAAGACTCGGCGAGCTTACAAAACGTGCCTGGGCTCATAATGTACAGGTTATGGTTGAAGGCCCGGGTCACGTTCCATTAAATCAAATAGCTGCAAATATGGAAGTACAGAAAACCCTGTGCATGGGTGCACCATTTTATGTATTAGGCCCTCTTGTAACAGATATAGCGCCTGGATATGACCACATAACAAGTGCAATCGGAGGAGCTGTTGCAGCAATGAACGGTGCCGCCTTCTTATGCTACGTTACGCCTGCTGAACACCTTGCACTTCCAAATGTTGACGATGTTAAGCAGGGAATAATCGCATCAAAGATAGCTGCTCATGCTGCCGATATAGCTAAGGGAATTCCGCATGCAAGGGATATAGATGATAAGATGGCTGATGCAAGAAGAAACCTTGACTGGGATGCACAGTTTGAATGTGCTTTAGATCCGGAAACAGCAAAAGCAATTCGTGACAGCAGAAGCCCTGAAGAAGATCACAGTGATACATGCAGTATGTGCGGCAAATTCTGTGCCGTAAGAAGCATGAACAAGGCTTTAAATGGAGAATACATAGATATCCTGTAATCACAGATTATATGTCTGGTGCAATTGATAATGGAGTATAACAGATGCAAGTCAAGTTCAAAATTAATAAGAAAATAATCATTGCCATAATAGTATTTATTTTGTTATTCATCTTCTTTTATTATCAGAATAAGCATATAGTAACAAGCAACTACATTTATGAATCTGCTAAGGTCGGTACTGATTTAGATGGTTATAGAATCGTTTGTATATCTGATTTGCACAATGCTTCATTTGGAAAGAATAACAAAAAGCTTCTTAAAGACATTAAAGATTGCTCACCTGATATTATAGTTATCACAGGTGATCTTGTTGATTCTAATCACACGAATATTGAGCGTGCTTTGGATTTCGCAGAGCAAGCGGCAAATATTGCCCCGGTATATTATGTTACAGGGAATCATGAATATTGGCTAGATAAAACAGATTACGAAGAGCTTATGGCAGGGCTTTCTGATATCGGCGTCATTATATTAAATGATAGCATCGTTCGAATAGATAAAGGCAATTCGTCTTTTATGTTAGCAGGACTTGATGATAACAGCCTTAATAATGGCGTGCTAAAGGACTTAGTAAAAGATAGCAACGATTTAGTAGTTGTTCTTGCTCATGAGCCACAATATATCACGAATTACGCAAATTCGAATGTCGATTTAGTATTATCAGGTCACGCACACGGCGGTCAATTCAATATTCCATTTACAGGCGGTGTATATGCTCCGGACCAGGGATTCTTTCCTCAATATGTATCAGGAAAGCATATTAGAGATAATACTGAGCTTATAATAAGCAGAGGTCTTGGCAATAGTGTAATACCAATTCGTTTATTTAACTATCCGGAAATTGTAGTTGTGGAATTAAAAAGACCATAAATGGTATGTATTTATTACAAACATAATTATATCTCAAAGGGGACGAGAATAATCTCGTCCCCTTTAACAGTGTTATGGATATTATATCCACTATGCTCTCCATAAACCATGAAGATTGCAATATGCATATGTAGCAACAAGAGCTTCGCCATCTGCTAAAACAAATTCTGCCTTTGGCTCCATGCCTGGCTGTAATGCCTTTCTCAAAACTCCTGTTGTAGTTTCAATAGCAATCCACTCAATATAATGTGCATCAAGCATAGGATGTACTACCTCACCAACTACTACACTAACTTTATTACCATCAACTGTAACAGCCGGCACATGCTTTTCAACTGCACCATCTGAAGTACCCGGGATAAGCTCTGTCATCTTCTGGCCACAGCACATAACCGGAACTCCCTTATCCTTTACCATCTCTACAATATTACCACAATGTTCACAAATAAAAAATCTCATTTCATATCCTCCTTAGCAATTCGCCACGTCTTATAAATATAAATATTATATCACAATTCTATTTATATTTCTACTACCACACTCATACTTCTGCCTTATCTTTCTTCTCACTATAATAAAACAAATTACATGAACAAGTGTGGTTACAATCCAGCTTGCCGGATATGTTGCATATAGCGAAATCAGATTATGGAATCTGTCCATTCTAAAGAATGTGAATATCCAAAGAAGCCTGAGTCCACATGCTCCAATAAGCGAGACAATAGTTGGCATAATGGAATAACCTAGTCCGCGAATGGAGCCAACCATTACATCCATCATACCACATAATGCATAAGTACCGCAAATGACCTTAAGACGCTTCATGCCTGCTGCCTTTACAAGGCTGCTCTTTGTATAGAACCCAAGAAGAGGATTGCCACATATAACAGCAAGATTTCCTAATACCACGCCTACTACAATAACACACAGCTCTGCTTCTATAAGAATCTTATTAATCCTCTTATACTTAGCTGCACCCATATTCTGGCTTGTAAATGAAATCGTTCCCTGATGGAAGCTGTTCATTGCCACATATACAAAGCCTTCAATATTAGCTGCAGCGGAATTACCTGCTACAACAATTCTTCCAAATGAATTAACAGATGACTGTATAATCACATTTGAAATTGAGAATATAATTCCCTGGAAGCTGGCAGGAAGTCCAATCTTCAAAATACGAATAAATATATTCCTATCAATTCGAAGCCTGTTAAGACAAAGACGAATATCTCCCTCCTCCTTCATCATACAGCGAAGTACCAAATATGCCGAAATGCATTGAGATACTACTGTTGCAATAGCAACACCCTGCACACTCATATCAAGAAGCGCAACAAAAACTATATTAAGGATTACATTTATAACTCCGGCAACAGACAAATATATTAATGGCCTCTTCGTATCACCTACTGACCTTAGTATCGCACTTCCAAAGTTATATATCATTGTAGCAGTCATACCCCCAAAGTATATTCGAAGATATAATGTTGCAAGAGGAAGAACTTCACTCGGCGTATCCATCCATATAAGTATCTGCTTTGCTCCAAATACACCAATAAGCGTAATCAGAATCCCACTATACAAAGAAAGCATCATAGCTGTATGTACAGTTTTTTCAATCTGCTCACTATTCTTCGCACCCTTATAATGAGCCACAAGAACATTTGCACCTATCGACAATCCCAAAAAGAAATTTGTAAGCAGGTTAATAAGCGCAGTATTTGAGCCGACTGCAGCTAAAGCATCATCGCCCACAAATTTGCCCACGATAATTATATCTGCCGCATTAAACAAAAGCTGCAGAATGCTTGAAATCATAAGTGGAATCGTAAACGCTAAAAGCTTCGGCAAAACAGGTCCATTTATCATATCTATTTCATACTTTTTTCTCTTTCCCTCTCTCATGGCACATACCTATACTATTCCTATAAATATAAACAACAAAAATTATTAGACTACATTATAATCCTTTTATCGAAAAAATAAACCCCAAAAAATAACGAAAAAAAGAGGACTGTTTCCAGTCCTCTGATAATACTATAAATTATATTAGCTTAATGTAAGGTCTCCGTCCTTCACCCAGCCAAGCTTACGGCATACCATATTAATTAATGGACATATTACAGCAGGGAGAACAAAAGAAATCATTATAAGTCCTACCCAGTCCATTGGTGTAATTGCTGTCTTTGCGCCTTTCGCAATATCATTTGTCCAGCCTGTATATACACCAATCTGTCCAACCAATCCACATGTTCCCATTCCTGATGAAACAGGAGTACCATTCATCTGTAGCTTAAATAAGCATGTTGCAATAGGTCCTGTTATTGCTGATGTTAATATCGGTGCAATCCATATTCTAGGATTCTTTACAATGTTACCCATCTGGAGCATTGATGTTCCGATACCCTGTGATATAAGACCGCCAACCTTGTTTTCCTTAAATGACATTACTGCAAAGCCTACCATCTGAGCACAGCAGCCAGCAACAGCAGCGCCACCGGCAAGTCCTGTAAGTCCAAATGCCGCACAAATTGCAGCAGATGATATAGGCAGTGTAAGCGCAATACCTACAAATACAGAAACAAGAATACCCATCAAAAATGGCTGAAGATTTGTTGCCCACATAATCAAATCTCCAACTTTCATAGCTACCTTACCAAGTGCAGGAGCACAGAAATATGAAAGTGCAACACCTATTCCAATTGTTACTATAGGTGTTACAAGAATGTCTACCTTAGTCTCTTTAGAAACTAACTTACCAAACTCTGATGCCAAAATAGCAATTACAAGAACGGCAAGAGGGCCACCGGCACCGCCCAATGTATTAGACGCAAAACCAACAGTAATAAGCGAGAATAGTACTAATGGCGGAGCGTTAAGTGCCGAGCCGATAGCTACTGCCATTGCAGGGCCACTCATAAGCGATGCAAGACCACCAACTGTATATCCCACCTCATTGAATGTTGCAATCTTTGCTGTTAAAAATGGTATATGAAACTGCGTTCCAAGTGTATTAAGTATTGTACCTATAAGCAACGTACAGAACAAACCCTGTGCCATTGCAGCAAGAGCATTAACACCATACCTTTTTGCCGAAAATACAATATCCTTCCGTTTCAAAAATTCTTTTACTTTTTCCATATCATCTCATCCTTCTTTTGACTACTGATTTTTTTACTTTACATTAAATTGTCAACTGTAAAGTAAAAAGTTTACACTTGTGCATTATAGCCATAATGAAACGATTTGTAAAGTGTTTTCTTTCCTTTTTTATTTGAGAAAAACAGCTGAATAGTATAGAATGAAGTATAAGAATAATTAATACTACGAAGGAGTAGATATTATGAACATTCAAGAGCCAAATGAAGAGATAAATGAAAATAATAATGAAAATACAAATAATCAAAGAGCAATAACACATATTATTACCTTATGCCTGACAGTATGCATTATGTATATTTTATCAATGACTATCTTTGATTTTGGCCATGTAGATGGAATTTCAATGGAACCAACCTTTAATGATAAAGATATAGAAATTGCAATTTACATAAAAAATAAAGAGTTTAAAAGAGGAGATATAGTAAACATAGATAGTGTTGCCCTAGAACGTTCCATAGTAAAAAGAATAATTGGGTTAGAAGGTGATGTGATTTGTATTGAGAATGGTAAATTCTATCTAAATAACAAGGAGTTTAAGGAAGATTATATACAAGATGATGTTGACTACAGCAAACACAATGGACTATTTGTTATTGTGCCAAAGGGATATATATTTGTAATGGGTGACAACAGAGAAGAATCAAATGACAGTCGTAATTTTGGTTGCATATGTAAAACAGAAGTACGAAGTAAAGTCCTTATAACATTTAAATAGATCAGTAAACCTATGGATTATATAATAATCATTTTATCCAACAATATAATGAATAACTAATCCAAACAACTGTCCAAATATATAAATGCCAATGCCATCTACAATTCCCTCTATAATGGGGTGTTTTGGAGCTATTTTTAAAATAATAAGCAAGATACACCTCACTGAAATTAATAGTGATATTCCAAATATCAAAACAGACAATCTTCTAATAAATATTAATGAAATCATAATAT
>JAEDHX010000133.1 GCA_016296785.1 Coprococcus sp.
AAGGCTATAGCGATGTAGTTGTAGTAACACTAGGAACAGGAATAGGCGGTGGAATCATCGTTCAGGGTAAAATGCTTGTTGGAGCTAACGGTGCAGGCGGTGAAATTGGACATATTCATGTAGTTGATGACGAGGAAGAAGCATGTGGATGTTCAAATCACGGTTGCCTTGAGCAGTATGGTTCAGCAACTGGTGTTGTAAGACTTGCTAAAAGACGTTTAAGCGAAGACAACGAGCCATCAGTTCTTCGTGACACAGAAATAAGTGCAAAGTCTGTATTTGACGCAGTTAAGGCTGGGGATAAGGTTGCAGGCGAGGTAGCTGAAAGATTCGGTGAATATTTAGGAAAGGGACTTGCAGCTGTAGGCTGTGTTACTAACCCTCAGATTTTCGTAATCGGTGGCGGAGTTTCTAAGGCTGGAGAAATGTTACTTCCATATATTCAGAAGAATTACATCAAATATACATTCCATGCAAGCAGAGATGCTAAGTTCGCACTTGCAAAGCTTGGTAATGATGCAGGAATTTATGGTTCGGCAAAGCTTGTTATTGAATAAAGTATGACAGAACAAATACTTAATAAACTCAGGGAAATTGCCGATAGCGAACGTGTACTTATTAACGAGTCTATGAGTAAGCATACAACGTTTAAGGTTGGCGGCCCTGCAGACATTTTTATATCAATAAAAGACACAAAAGAGGCGATAGAAATTATTCGCCTCCTTTGTGATTTTAATATACCTTATTTTATTATTGGAAACGGCAGCAATCTCTTAGTAAAGGATGAAGGCTATAGAGGCGTAATAATAGAACTTGGGAAACACTTTTCTTCTATTGAAGTTAATGAAAATACCATTACTGCAGATGCAGGAGCACTTCTTGTTAAGGTTGCAAATGAAGCATATAAGGCTTCATTAAGTGGATTTGAATTTGCCTCAGGGATTCCTGGTTCTGTCGGTGGAGGCGTATTTATGAACGCCGGTGCATACGGCGGTGAAATGAAGGACATAGTAGAGTCAGTTACTTTGTTAAATACTAAGTCATGTGAAATTACTGTTAAGTCATGTTCTGAAATGGAATTTGCATACAGATACAGCATTGCCAAAAAAGAGCCATTAATTATATTAAGTGCGAAATTTAATCTAACACATTCGGATAAAGAATCAATTAAAGAGAAGATGGACAATTTGAAGGCATTAAGGGTTGAAAAGCAGCCCCTTGAGTATCCCTCAGCCGGTTCTACTTTTAAAAGACCTGAAGGATATTTTGCCGGAAAGCTTATTCAGGATGCTGGACTTAAAGGCTACACTGTTGGCGGTGCAATGGTATCTGAAAAACATTCAGGATTTGTTATTAACAAAGGAAATGCAACCGCATCTGATATTCTGACTCTTATAAGCGATGTGCAAAGAATCGTTTATGAGAAATTTGAGGTCAGGCTTGAGACGGAAGTGTGCATGCTTTAATTAATAATTACGGAGTGAAAATGTCTTTTTCAGCTATAGTAAAAGAAGAACTTTCAAGGAAAATAAGTGGTGCAAGACACTGTCAAATTGCAGAATTAGCCGCAATATACTCATTTTGTGGTAGTTTTGTACAAAAAAACAAGGAAAATAGCCATATTTTTTTCAACTTCGAAAACGTTTTAGTGGCTAACAAGTGCTTTACATTAATGAAGAAAGCATTTACGATATATTCTGGGTGTGATTTTGTAAAGCAAATTACATACGATGAAAAGTCTCTTACCATTTCAGTTAATGATAAAGAGCTTAGTGACAAGATACATGATGCCCTTGAATCATTTAGTGTTACTGAGAGGACATGTTGTAGAAGAGCGTATTTAAGAGGAGCATATCTTTGCGGGGGTTCAACTACAGACCCAGGAAAGTCTTATCACTTAGAAATTGTATGTAAAAATAAAACGACTGCTGATAGAATAATACATTTATTCGAAACATTTGATGTAGATGCGAAGCTTGTAGAGAGAGGCAGGTATTTCATAGTCTATATTAAGGATTCAAACAAAATTGTTCAGGCATTGAATGTTTTCGAAGCTCCGGTTGCACTTATGGAATATGAAAATACCATAATCATGAAGGAGATGAGAA
>JAEDHX010000071.1 GCA_016296785.1 Coprococcus sp.
GCAGCACTGCACGTTTTTTTACAAAAGGAGAGCATGGTTCGATGAACTACTCTTGATTATTAATATTAAATTATAAATATAAATTTTTTATAAAGAAATACGCTCCATTTTATTGACATGTTTCTCCATTTATGTGATAATTATAAACATAAAATACATAATATGAGGTGGAAATGATGGATCAGAATAATTTCAACAACATGCAGCAGGGATATCCACAGCAGGGATACCCACAACAGCAGTATTCACAGCAGGGATATTCACAGCAGGGATACCCACAGCAGCAGTATTCACAGCAAGGATACCCACAGCAGACAGCTGGTTCTGAAGGCGGTTCAGGACTTGGAATTGCTTCAATGGTATTAGGTATTGTTGCACTTGTATTTTCATGCTGCTTATATTACGTTTCATTACCATGTGCACTTGTAGGTCTTATCCTTGGTGCTGTTTCTCTTGCTAAGAAGAAACCGGGTAAGGGAATGGCAATTGCTGGTCTTGTATGTAGCATTATATCAATAGTACCTGCTATTATTGTTATTGTTGCAGGTGCATCATTATGGGCTGAGATTGAGTCTTTAATGGTATTCTTCTTATAAGAATATATGTAATATTAATTATTAACAACGGATAGTCATTTGATTATCCGTTGTTTTTTTCGTAGTTGAAATATATGGTAAATTCCTATATAGTTATTGTCAGTTGAGTATATTTTTCTGAGGTGACGTAAATTAATGATAGATGATATTATAATAAACAGAATGATAGAAGCAGCTATCTTAGCAAGAGAGAATGCATATGCGCCATATTCCTCATTTGCAGTTGGAGCAGCTGTATATGCAGAAAATGGCATTATTTATTCCGGATGCAATATAGAGAATTCTTCGTATGGTGCTACGAACTGTGCTGAAAGGACAGCTATATATAAAGCAGTAAGTGAAGGTAACAGGAAAATACATGCTGTTGCAGTTGTTGCAGGTATGAAATCAGAGAAACCTGTCTATACTTCACCATGTGGAATATGCAGACAGGTTATATCGGAATTTGGAGATGAAGATACACCTGTAATAATGGCTGTATCAAAAGAAGAATATAGAATTATAACGTTAAAAGAGCTTCTGCCTGATACTTTTAAACTTGACAAATAATAGAAGGAGAACTGGAAAATGTGTAAATTATCTGAGCTTAAGAGTTATAAAATACTTACATCTGAAGATATACCGGAGGTAAATGGAACTGGCTATATTTTAGAGCATATAAAGACAAAGGCACGTGTTATGCTAATTGAAAATGATGATTCAAATAAGGTGTTTACAATTGGATTTCGTACACCTCCATGTGATGATTCAGGAATACCGCATATTCTTGAACATTCTGTATTATGTGGTTCAAAGAAGTATCCTGTAAAGGACCCATTTGTTGAGCTTGCAAAGGGTTCACTAAATACATTTTTAAATGCCATGACATACTCAGATAAGACAGTTTATCCTGTTGCCAGCTGTAATGATCAGGATTTTGATAATCTTATGAGCGTGTACCTTGATGCGGTATTTTATCCAAATATTTATGTAAATTCAGAGATAATGCGCCAGGAGGGCTGGCACTACGAGCTTTTTGATAAGGATGATGAGTTGAAATATAATGGTGTTGTATATAATGAGATGAAGGGTGTTTATTCGTCCGCTGAGCAGCAACTTTATAGAACAATTGAGGCTTCCTTATTCCCGGATACACCGTATAGCTTTGAGTCAGGTGGAGCACCTAATGCTATTCCTACACTTACTAATGAGAAGTTCTTAGATTTTCATAGAACATATTACCATCCGTCAAATAGTTATATATATTTGTATGGTAATTGTGATATGGCAAAGAAGCTTGATTTTATTGACAGAGAGTATTTATCAGCCTTTGATTATAAGAATGTCGATTCTGTTATTAGTATGCAGAAGCCATTTGATGATATTCATGAAATAGAAACTTATTATTCTGTGTCTGAGGATGAACCATTAGAAAACGGAACATATATTGCATATAGCAAGGTTGTTGGCAAGAGCACTGATAAGAAGCAGGCTGTTGCAATGGAGATTCTTGAGTATGCCCTTATGGATGCGCCCGGGGCACCACTTAAGAAGGCAATTATCGATGCCGGAATCGGAGAGGATGTATTTTCATCCTTTGAGGGAGAGATACAGCAGACATCATTTTCGATTATTGCAAAAAATGCAAATGAGTCTGATAAGGAATTATTTGTAGAAACAATAGAAAAAACATTAAATAGCATAGTATGTAATATTGATAAAAAATCGATAGAAGCTGCCATAAATAATTTTGAATTCAAGCATAAGGAGGCCAATTTTGGTAGATTTCCAAAGGGACTTATGCTAGGGCTTTCTTCATTTAAGAGCTGGTTATATGACGGAGATGCATTATCATATTTTAAGTTGAATGACATATATAAGGAGCTTAAGGAAGAACTAAATAATGGCTATTTTGAAGAGCTTATCAAAAAAATCCTTTTAGATAATCACTTTGGAGCAATTATTATCATGAATCCAAAGCGTGGTCTTGATAAGGAAATAGAGCTTAAAGAACGTGCTAAGCTTGATGAATATAGAGCAACGCTAAGTAGTGATGATATTGATAGGATAATTGAAGAAACAAAAGCATTGAAGAAATATCAGGAGGAGCCTTCACCTGCAGAGGATATGGAGAAGGTTCCGCTTCTAAATATTTCTGATATCGACAAGGAAGCAAAGAAGCTTAAGAATAATCTTGTACTTGCAGATAATGTGACTGTAGTGCACCATGATATATTTACAAATGGCATTGGATATCTTGAATTTTTCTTCAAGATTAATGATATTGATTTGGAATTAATACCGTATGCTTCACTACTTACTGAGATATTCAAATACATTGATACAAATAAACACAGCTATGGGGAGTTGTCTAACGAAATCAATTTCCATACAGGTGGTATAGGATTTTCAACAGGAGCATTTGCAAATGCAGACAGAACAGATACAATGTATTTCTCTGTAAAAACAAAGGCAGTATATGAGAAGCTTGATAAAGCGATTGATCTTGTAAAGGAAATACTGTTTGAAACTAAGCTTGATGATAAAAAGAGACTTAAAGAGATTATTTCTGAAGAAAAGGCAGGCATGAAATCTGAACTGTCATCATCAGGGCATTTATCAACTGCTAATAGAGCAATGTCATATTTAGATAAGAGATTTGTGTTTAAAGATATGTCAGAGGGTATTGGCTATTATGAGTTCCTTCTTGAGCTTGATTCTTCGTTTGAGGATAAAGCTGACGAAATTGTTGCAATGCTTATAAAGACTCTTGAGCTCATCCTTAATAAGAACAGATTAGTAGTATCATATACTGGCGATGAAACAAGCCAAAAGACTTTAGCAAAATCAATTATTTCATTTGAAGAAAGACTTAATGATAATGCAATAGGCAGCGATGCTGATTATAAACCTGTAATAAAGAATGAAGGATTTAAAACTTCTAGCCAGGTTCAGTATGTTGCAACAGCAGGAGATTTTGTTAGTGCCGGTTATGAATATGACCCTGCACTTAATGTTCTTCAGGTCATCTTCTCATATGGATATCTTTGGGAAAATGTACGTGTTAAGGGTGGAGCTTATGGGGCCATGTGTACATTTGCACGCTCAGGTATTAGCTATATGACCTCATACAGGGATCCTAATCTGACAGAAACATATGAGGTATATAAAAATGCATTTAAGTATGTTGAGCAATTTGATGCCTGCGAGCGAGATATGATCAAGTATATAATCGGAGCCATAGCTAAGCTTGATACACCTATGACACCTTCAGCAGAGGGTAGCTATAGCTTTATCTGTTATATAGCCGGTATTACTGATGAAATGATTCAGGAAGAAAGAGATGGAATACTTAATGTAAATCCATCAAAGATTAGAGAACTTGCACCAATAATCAAAGCAGTCACAGATAGCGGTATAATATGTGCAATTGGTGGCTTTGATAAGATTGATGCAAATAAGGATTTATTTGATAATGTTCTTAGTATTTTTTAGTATAGAGGTAGCATACAATGGATAAATTCAAGTCGGGCTTTGTTGCAATAATAGGAAGGCCTAATGTTGGAAAATCAACTCTTATGAACAGTCTTATCGGACAGAAGATTGCAATTACAAGCAGCAAGGCACAAACAACAAGAAACAGAATACAAACTGTATATACAAGTGACGAAGGTCAGATTGTATTTCTCGATACTCCGGGAATAAACAGGGCTAAGAATAAGCTCGGAGAGTATATGCTAAAGGTTGCTGAGGGCACGCTAAATGAAGTTGACGTTGTTATGTGGATTGTTGAAGCAACAACATTTATTGGTGCAGGTGAGAGATATATAATAGAGCAGCTAAAGAAGACAAAAACACCTGTAATAATTGTGATTAACAAAATAGATGCAGTAACAAAGGAAGAAGTTGTTAAAGCTATTTCAACATATAAGGAAGCATTTGATGCGTCTGAAATAGTTCCTGTATCAGCCCTTAAGGGTACAAATAAGGATGAACTGATTAATACTATTTTCAGTCATCTTCCTGTAGGACCACAGTTTTATGATGAAGATACAATTACTGACCAGCCCGAAAGACAGATTGTATCTGAGCTTATTAGAGAGCAGGCCCTTCGCCAGCTCGATAAGGAAATTCCTCATGGAATTGCAGTTGTAATTGACTCAATGAAGGAACGCTCAAATGGACAAATAATGGATATTAATGCAACTATTATATGTGAAAGAGATTCTCATAAGGGTATTATCATCGGGAAACAGGGAGCTATGCTTAAGAAAATAGGAACTCATTCAAGATACGGAATTGAGAAACTACTTGATATTAAGGTCAACCTTCAGCTGTGGGTCAAGGTAAAGAAGGATTGGCGTGACACAGATACATTGTTAAAGAATTATGGATATCATATGGATACCTAGATTAGAAATGGCATAGGGATTATTATGAGCGATGAAGTTGTTTTAAATGGAATAGTTTTATCCACAGGTTTAATCGGTGAATATGATAGAAGACTTGTTATTCTTACAAAGGAACGAGGTAAGATTACAGCATTTGCAAAGGGTGTAAGAAAAACGACAAATCAGCTGATTTCAAAATGTCAGCTGTTTGTTATGGGTGAGTTTACCTTGTATGAAGGCAAGAATGCATATACCCTTAAGAATGTGAATGTTAAGGAATACTTCCACGAGCTGACCTTTGATATGGACAAGTATTGCTATGGTTCATATTTTTGTGAGATGATGTCATATTTTACTCATGAGGGGGACAGGGCAACTGATTATCTTAATCTTTTATTTGTCAGTCTTAATGCATTAAAGAAGGGATTGATACCCGCGAAGCTGATACGTCTTATATATGAGATAAAAATATTAGATGTATTCGGGCAGGGAATACAGAGCTACGGATGCCCGATATGTGGAAATGATAAGCTTTCAAATGTGTTTGATGCACATTCCGGTGGCGTTCTTTGCAGGAACTGTGTAAATAAAGCATTTCATCCTATACATATATCGGAGCAGGCATTATATACACTACAGTATGTAAATGGGGCGAGCTTTGGAAGCTTATATAATTTTAAGGTTTCAGATGCCATAATTGGGGAATTATCTGATATTTGCAAGGAATTTATGAGTATATATATAGACAAAAAGTTTAATTCTCTGCAAATAATTGATTCTCTGACTTGAAAAATATAGTAAATGGATATAAAATAAGTCGAATAGTAAAAGAATGATGGAGGAATAATATGGAAAAGACATTGGACAAAATAGTTGCACTTGCAAAAAACAGAGGATTTGTTTATCCGGGTTCAGAAATATATGGTGGTCTTGCAAATACATGGGACTATGGTAATCTCGGTGTTGAGCTTAAGAACAATGTAAAAAAAGCCTGGTGGAAGAAGTTTATTCAGGAAAACCCATATAATGTAGGTGTTGACTGTGCAATACTTATGAATCCACAGACTTGGGTTGCATCAGGTCATCTTGGTGGCTTTGCTGACCCTCTTATGGATTGTAAGGAATGTCATGAAAGATTCCGTGCAGATAAATTAATTGAAGATTATATGGCAGATAATGGAATAGCTATTGAAGGTTCAATCGATGGCTGGTCAAATGAAGAGATGGAGAAGTATGTTGAAGACAACAATATTGTTTGCCCGACATGTGGAAAGCATAACTTTACAGGAATCAGACAGTTCAACCTTATGTTTAAGACCTTCCAGGGTGTAACAGAGGATGCAAAGAATACTGTATATTTAAGACCTGAAACAGCACAGGGTATATTTGTTAACTTCAAGAATGTTCAGAGAACTTCAAGAAAGAAGATTCCTTTTGGTATTGGTCAGATAGGTAAATCATTTAGAAATGAGATAACACCTGGTAACTTCACATTTAGAACAAGAGAGTTCGAGCAGATGGAGCTTGAGTTCTTCTGCGAGCCTGGTACTGATTTAGAGTGGTTTGAATACTGGAGAAGCTTTTGTATCAACTGGCTCAAGGAGCTTGGTATCAAGGATGAAGAGATGAGAGCTCGTGATCATTCACCAGAGGAGCTTTGTTTCTACTCAAAGGGTACAACAGATATTGAATTCCTTTTCCCATTTGGATGGGGCGAGCTTTGGGGAATTGCTGACAGAACAGATTATGACCTTACACAGCATCAGAATACATCAGGCGAGCCTATGGAGTATTTTGATGACGAGAAGAAAGAAAAATATATACCATATGTTATTGAACCATCACTTGGTGCAGACAGAGTAACACTTGCATTTTTATGTGCAGCATATGATGAGGAGAATATTGGAACAGAGGAGAAGCCTGATGTTCGTACAGTTCTTCATTTTCATCCGGCTCTTGCACCTGTTAAGATTGGTGTGCTTCCTCTTAGCAAGAAGCTTTCAGAGGGCGCAGAGAAGATATTTGCTGAGCTTTCAAAGTATTATAACTGTGAATTTGATGACAGAGGAAATATTGGTAAGAGATATAGAAGACAGGATGAGATTGGTACTCCTTTCTGTATAACATATGATTTTGAATCTGAAGAGGATGGTGCTGTTACTGTTCGTGATAGAGATACCATGGAACAGGAAAGAGTGAAAATCGAGGATCTCAAGTCATATTTTGAGAAAAAATTTGAGTATTAGAATTATTAATACAAATCTAAACTATATAACCAAAGTGTTATAAATAACAGGAGGCAGAAAAATGCAGGGTAAAGATGTCTTTATGACTTATGAGTCAGAGGTAAGATCTTACTGTAGAAGTTTTCCGGAGATATTCACTAAGGCAAAGGGTTCAATCCTCACTGACGTGAATGGTAAAGAATACATTGACTTTTTTAATGGTGCCGGAGCAGTAAACTATGGTCATAATAATGACTATATTAAGGAAAAACTTGTGAATTATCTTATGAGTGATGGCATTATTCATTCACTTGATATGATGACAGTTCCAAAACAGGAATTCCTTGAGTTTTTTGAAGAAAAGGTATTAAAAGCCAGAGGTTTTGATTATAAAGTGATGTTCCCTGGACCAACAGGAACAAATGGCGTTGAAGCAGCATTAAAGCTTGCACGTAAAGTAAAGAAGAGAAATATGGTATGGGCATTCATGGGATGCTTCCATGGAATGACTCTTGGTTCACTTGCACTTACAAGTGATTCAGGAAGCCGTGGTGGTGCCGGTGTTGCGCTTAATGATGTTTATCATGTACCTGCACCATATATGTTCCCTGAGCTTGATACAATAAAATATATGCAGACTCTTCTTGATGATGATCATTCAGCAGTCGAGAAACCTGCTGCTTTATTCCTTGAGACTGTTCAGGCTGAAGGTGGAGTTCAGGTTATGTCTGTAGAATATCTTAAGGCACTTAGAGAATTCTGTACAAAGAATGATATCCTAATGGTTATCGATGATGTTCAGGTTGGTTGTGCAAGAACAGGTACATTCTTCTCATTTGAAAGAGCAGGTATTGAGCCTGATATCTTTGTTATGTCTAAGTCGATAGGCGGATTTGGAATGCCATTTGCACTTACTATGTTTAAGCCTGAACTTGATATATGGTCACCTGGCGAGCATAACGGAACATTCCGTGGAAACCAGCTATCAATGGTAGCAGCTAAGGCAGGCCTTGAGTATATGCTTGATAATAATATTGAGGCAGAGGTTAAGAGAAAAGAAGCTATAGTAAAAGAATACCTTGAGAAAAACATAGCCAGTGACAAGAATAAGATTAGAGGTATTGGTCTTATTTGGGGAATTGAAGTTGCTGACGGTAAGACAGCTCTTGATATAGCTAACAGATGCTTTGAAAATGGCTTAGTAATTGAGAGAGCGGGTCGTGACAACAATGTTGTTAAGCTTATGCCGGCACTTACTATACCTGATGAGCTTCTTATTAAGGGAATGGAAATTATCAAGAACAGTATGCAGTAATAAGCTTGTAATCATGATTAATATATTGCATTTATGCATTGATAAACAAGAATAAGGTATGTATTTGCATTTTCAATTATCATTTTTTTGAAGATGCTAGTACATATCTGTTTTTGTGTTTAATGATAATAAAAAAATCGACAAAATTTGTATGAGTTTTTTGAAAAAAAGAGTTTAATAATACTTGATGATATGATATAATTCTAACGATGTAGTGCGAATAATTATTTTTCGCCTATAAATATAAAAGAAATACTTAGGAGGTATGTAGAAAAATGGCAAACAAGTGGGTTTATATGTTTAGCGAAGGCGACATGACAATGCGTAATCTTCTTGGTGGTAAGGGTGCTAACCTTGCTGAGATGACAAGCATTGGTCTTCCTGTACCACAGGGTTTCACTATTACAACTGAAGCTTGTACACAGTATTATGAGGATGGACGTAAGATTAACGATGAGATCATGGCTCAGGCTATGGAAGGCGTTAAGAAGATGGAAGAGATCAATGGTAAGAAGTTCGGAGATCTTAAGAATCCATTGCTCGTTTCAGTTCGTTCAGGTGCTAGAGCTTCTATGCCTGGTATGATGGATACTATTCTTAACCTTGGTTTAAATGACGAGGTTGTTGCAGCTATGATCGCTGGTAATCCAGATCCAGCTTTCGAGCGTTTCGTATATGATTCTTACAGACGTTTCATTCAGATGTTCTCAGACGTTGTTATGGAAGTTGGTAAGAAGTACTTTGAGCAGCTTATTGACAAGATGAAAGAAGAGAAGGGTGTTAAGTTCGACGTAGAGCTTACAGCAGCTGATCTTAAGACACTTGCAGAGCAGTTCAAGGCAGAGTACAAGAATCAGTTAGGTCAGGATTTCCCTTCAGACCCAGTAGAACAGTTGAAGCTTGCTATCGAAGCTGTATTTAGATCATGGGATAACCCAAGAGCTAACGTATACAGAAGAGATAACGATATCCCATATTCATGGGGTACAGCTGTTAACGTAATGCCAATGGTATTCGGTAACTTAAATAATGAGTCAGGTACAGGTGTTGCATTTACTCGTGATCCTGGTACCGGTGAGAAGAAGCTTATGGGTGAGTTCCTTATCAATGCTCAGGGTGAGGACGTTGTTGCCGGTGTTCGTACACCAATGCCTATCGCTCAGATGGAGCAGGAGTTCCCAGAGGCTTATGCAGAGTTTATCAAGGTTTGTGAGACACTTGAGAATCACTACCATGATATGCAGGATATGGAGTTTACAGTTGAGAACAAGAAGCTTTACATGCTTCAGTGTAGAAATGGTAAGAGAACAGCTCATGCAGCTCTTCAGATTGCTTGTGACCTTGTTGATGAAGGACATAAGACAGAAGCAGAGGCAGTTGCTATGATTGATCCTCGTAACCTTGATACACTTCTTCATCCACAGTTTGATGCTGCTG
>JAEDHX010000134.1 GCA_016296785.1 Coprococcus sp.
CTGTAATCGATTTTTCCTCTTGCAGGGTTTGTTGGATCAAGCTGATCATAGTTACATACCGTGATTGTACATATAAAATTACCTTCATTGATTGTTCTGAGATTCTTTATTACCGGTTTATCAGACGAATAAACATTCATATAGTTTGAAGAAAATACAGTCGAACTTGAAGCTTGCGTGGATATAACTCTTTTAACGTCCGCAGTTCCGTTATATGCTGCGTATGCCACATATAAAGCTAAAAGAGCAATCAGCGAACCGACCATCCAGATCGTAACAGAATATTTTTTGATTTTTATGAAAATATTCTTTATACGCCCATTCATAATTATCCCTTCATTCATCTCTGCCATTTTTGACATTATATTATACGTTTCATTACGGATTATCCATCCTTGTGTTCTGCTTTGCGGAAATATAGATTATATCCGTTTCCTTGTTGTTATATGCATAATTCCAGTAATCATCTTCTTGTTCAGTTAGATTATTGGAACCTTTGGTCCAGATAAGCTTTATAGCAAAATAATCTCTGTTGCTGCTACCGTCTTCATTTTCATTCAGCTGCGGTATGCTTCTTGCAACGCTATAAATTGGTTTAACATACTGATTTACTTCATCATTTACATTATCGTAATTTTGACGATTATAAGAAGCAAGAGCATCTTCATTTCCAAGTGTTCTGCCTGTTGATCCATTATCAGGATTGATATCTGTGAGTTCCACTTTACCGGATTTTGTTCCTTCAGTTGTAGTCATTATTATATATTTTAAAGTTGATTCTTCTGCGTTCACATCTCTGGTATGATCAATGTATTCTATTGTACCGTTTTCGTTCTCTTGCACTCTGTAAAGCTCGTAAGTGAAAGGAATATTTGTCGTGTGTGAAAGCTGAATATCATACGCAGAATATTTTCCCGGTTCAACCGAGAATACTATGTACTTTTCAGTACTTTTTGAAACGTCAATATTTTCAAGTGATATATATATAGCAGAATCATCACCGCCTGATGCAATGTTTATAGAGGGTGGTTCCTTAATTTTGCTGAATGTCTCTATCCTGTCCTGATAAGAAAACCATGCAAATACAGGGATAGCCATGGTACATAGTATCGCTATAAACAGTTGGAAATTTACAGCAAATAACAGCTTTTTTGCTTTTTCTATTAATTTTTTCAAAGCTATCCCCCCAGTCCGCTTGCTTAGTTTACTGCTCCACATTCATCGAGAGCATCACATAGGATATATTATTTCCTATCTCAAGATCTGCATTGTCGTATCTCATGTTGTAGTGATTATAAATCATATTATCATAAGCTGTGGACAAAGCCGTAAGATCTGATATGACCTGCTGCTCATTGTCATTACAATCCTTAAAGAATCCGTCTCTGTTTCTCGCGATATAAGCTATAACATTCTGACGTTCTTCAGAAGCATATATTAATTTTGAATTATTGTAACTCGTTATGTCTTCTAAATGCATCGGCCAAACCCAGTAAATTGAAGTGTATGCCGTGTCATTTTGGGTATATGTCTGATTTTTAAGAACACGCTTTAACGTCTTGTCATTATCTATCAAACCAGTATATTTACCATTTTCAGAATCATACCCTGAAAAGAGCATTATGTGAGATTTTATGTAACTTGTAAGAGTATCACTGTTTATTTCGGTTATTGTAGTAACAGGATTATTATATTCATCAAGTATAATATTTCCATTCCCGTCTTTATCAATAGTTTCTACGTAAGCTTTTATATCAAAGACACAGTCAACAGTAATAGAATCTGACGAATTTGGATTTACTCTGAATTCAAGTACACCCTTATCGCCGGGTTCTAATCCGGGTTTGTCCTCTTCATTATTCGGTTCTTTATTATTAAAATTATTCTTTGAACTAACCAGCCATTCCATAGCTTCTGAACCTGTCTTCTCCCATTTATCTTTGTAATAGCCGTTGCTGTCTCGCGTCTGGATGGTGTAGGGCACGTCTCCCGCTTTCATCTCCATCCCATTCCCACTGACTTCTCTATTCATAGTAAACCACGCAATCGAC
>JAEDHX010000135.1 GCA_016296785.1 Coprococcus sp.
GTGTGTATCGTGACCAAAAGGAGGCACCAAAAGCAATGATGAGTTATAAAAAGGCTGTAGAGTATGCTGATACGTTGAGTAAGAAGTGTGATTATTGTACTCTCTCTAAGGTTTATGGGCAAATGGCTGAGATTTATAGCAGACAATATTTGCATAGCAAAGCAGTCGAAAATTTTCATAAGTATAGTGATTATTCTTTTCTTTCCAATAACAAAAAAGACGGGATACAAGGATTATTATTTGCATCTATTGAATATTATAGTATGGGAGATACTTTAAAAGCTTTGAATTTACAAGCGCATTGTCGTAAACTGTATTTGCAGAGCGGAATGCGTAAAGAAGCTGCTTTGTCTTATCCTAGACTTATTTATACATTATTGAATCGAGCCAATTATAAAAAGGCTGCTCATTATATGTCTCTCTTTGAATCGCAGTCAGGGTTGTTTGACAGTCATCATAATATAAAACAAGGACATGAACATTATTATAAGGCAAAAGGGCTTTATTTTTTGGGAATAAACAGGTTGGATTCATCTGAATACTATTTCCGAAAGCTAGGGGCATACGGGATGAAATATGAGTCTTGCAATGGATTGTTGTCTGTTTTTAGTAAATTAGACCAAAAGGATTCTGTCAAGAAATATGCAGTACTTAGTGAGCAGGAAATGGATAAAATCTTGAATAGTACTCAGGCTGATGCTGTGATTCAGGCAAATTCTCTTTATGACTATGAACGTTTGCAAAAGCAAATGAGTGATATGGTAATACAGGAAGAAAAAAATAAAAATGTATTGCTACTTATGGGATTTATTGCTTTATTCTTTAGTATTTATGTATATAATAAATATAAGAATAATTTGCGAAAGAAGGAAATAAGGTTGGCAAAATTAAATAAAGAGTACCTACAAGCTGTCGATAATGCTCAAAACACCATTGCTGATTATATGGAACTTAAGAAGAATACGACTTTGTTTGAGCAAAAAATGATAAAAAAAATAAATGTTTTACAAGATGTAATAGATCAATATGAAGCAAAACTCGAGAACGTAAAACAGTCTGATCGTATTATTGCAATAGAGAATAGTGACATATTTTTAAAATTCAAGAATGCTACGACACCTAAGTTGAAAGCAATTCTTCCGAATCAGGATGATTGGAAAACCTTAGAAATATTATTTAAACAATATTTCCCTTTGGTCTATGCAAAAATATCTAGAACAAAGTTAAGTACACAAGAGTTTCATGTGTGTGTATTATCTTGGCTAAAGTTTGATAATCGAGAAATGAGCATACTCTTGCAGACAACAACAAGTTCGATTTGTAATGCAAAGCAAAAGGCAAATTATAAGTTATTTGACCAAAATAGTGCTTCTTCTTTATATAAAAATTTGTCTACGCTCATACAGTAAAAGTACAATTTCGTATTGATGAATTTTTGGTGAATAGTTTTTCTAACTATCTAAGAATAAGGTAGAAATAATGTATTTGATTGCAACTAATGAATATTTGGTGAATATTATTTCCTACATGTTTTTTGATTTCTTTAGTCCTTTTTGTACCTTTGCAAACGGACAAAAATATCAAAAATATGAAGAAAGTCTTGTTAGTAAGTTTATCGATGTTGGTAATATTGCCAAGTATTCGATTTGTTGCGAATCCACTATATGCGCAACAGTTAATTATGGGGGGACAGTATGATCATCCTCGTGATGAGGGACATGTTTCTCGTATGCCTCTTCCTCCTATATATATAACTCAGGGGGAACATAAGATAGAATCCGGTGTACGATATGCTGGGAATATGATAGAAGTGATGGATGATGATATGGTATTATTCATTACTACAATTGATGCAAATGGATGCGTCAATATTCCTGCAAAAATAATAGGTACAATGTATCAAGAACTGGCAGAGGAGGAGAATAATGTACTATTTGGTGGACGATTAGCGGAATATAAGTATTATAATATGGATGAGGTGATAAAAAAAGCAAATTCTGCACCTCTGAC
>JAEDHX010000072.1 GCA_016296785.1 Coprococcus sp.
AATTGCTTCTCTGCGTCGCTATCGCTCCTTGACAAGCAAAGCTACTGACTCAACAGTCGTCCGTTTCCGCTCTGTCTGCGTGCTTTGCTCTTGCCAATCGCGGACGTCCTTTGCATGGTCAGCGCTAATTGCTTCTCTGCGTCGCTATCGCTCCTTGACAAGCAAAGCTACTGACTCAACAGTCGTCCGTTTCCGCTCTGTCTGCGTGCTTTGCTCTTGCCAATCGCGGACGTCCTTTGCATGGTCAGCGCTAATTGCTTCTCTGCGTCGCTATCGCTCCTTGACAAGCAAAGCTACTGACTCAACATGTCGGCTATGGCAGAAATTATCCACTACAGCCACTTTACGTAATGTATATGCACTATCGCCAAGTATCTTCACGTCTCTGGCAAGAGTTGCCGGATCACAGCTTACATATACTATACGTTTTGGATTCATCTTGACAATTGTTTCAAGCAAAACAGCATCGCAACCCTTACGTGGCGGATCCACTACAACCACGTCCGCATTTGCAGCTTCATATGATGCATCTTGTGTTGTACAATTTGTATTGTCTTTCGCTAATTTGTATATATTTGGTACTACTTCTTCTGCTTTACCTGTATAGAATTCTACATTTGTTATATTATTAATGCGTGCGTTGTTCTTAGCATCAACAATTGCCTGTGGAACTATCTCGACTCCATATACCTTCTTTGCCTTTTTGGCAAGGAATAATGATATTGTTCCAATTCCGCAATACATATCCCATACGACCTCGTTACCGCTTAGGTCCGCATAGGAAAGTGCTTTGTCATACATAACCTTTGTCTGAGCAGGGTTTACCTGGTAGAAAGATTGCGGAGAAATGCGGTACTTTACATCACCAATATAGTCGGTAATATAATCCTGTCCCCACAGTGTTATGCATTTGTCTCCAAGAATCCTGTTTGTCTTTTCCATGTTTACATTAATACTGATTGAGGTCATTCCATTAATATTAGCGAGCGATTCTATTAATTCGCTACAATGTGGAATACGCTCTCCATTTAGTATAAAACACACCATTATTTCATTTGTGGCAAATCCGACACGAATTAATATATGACGAAAAAGGCCATTACCGGTCTCTTCGTTGTATGTGGTGATATTATATTTTTCTATAAATTCTCTTACTATTTCAATTATATCATCGTTTACCTTTGCGCCTATTGCACAGGTCTTAGTATCAATAATCGAATGTGTTCTTCCGGCATAAAAGCCAATTACCACATTCCCGTCTTTGTCTCTTCCCACAGGAAACTGAGCTTTATTCCTGTAATTGTATGGATTCTCCATTCCGTATGCCGGACATTCCATAATATCACGAGGATCATCTATTCCACCGATTCGCTTAAGACAATTTGCCACCTTATTCCATTTATACTCAAGCTGCTTTTTGTAGTCCATGTGCTGCATTGTGCAGCCACCGCATTTGTTCGAAATTGTGCAAACCGGTTGTACTCGAAACTCAGATGGCTTTATAAGCTCCACCAGCTTGCCATAGGCGATATTCTTCTTTAGCTTTATGATTTTGACAATGGCAACATCTCCAATTACTGTATCCTTTACAAATACAGTAAGTCCATCAATGTGTCCTATTCCCTCACCATCATTTCCCATGTCTTCTATTGAAATCCGATAATCGCTGTTTTTTACAATTTCCATTATTGGCTTATTACTCCCTTTTCACATCCAAATTCCTGACGTGCCATTTGCATGCCAGTGTACTTTGGTATGTTATTTCTATTTTGTTGTCTTTCTAATGTTTGACTCAAGCATCTTATTGTATCCAAGCCAGCTTGCATCGTCCTTTTCGTTTAATGCTTCCATAAATGTCTGCAATTTCGCATCCGTATTATCCGCAAAGGATAACGCGAGTGCCTCAATAAGCGCCGGCTTCTTTGGCGAGCCGAATTCCAGCTCCCCGTGATGGGCTAATATACAGTGTTCAAGCTCATTTGCCTCTTTTGCAGGAAAGCCCTCAATCATATTTATCCTATCGCGAATCATCATACATCCCATGACAATATGTCCAAGAAGCTGACCTGAATCTGTGTAATCATTTTCAGGGAAATTAGACAATTCGTATATTTTGCCAATATCATGAAGCATCGCAGCTGAAAGCAATAAATCACGGTTAAGTACAGGATAAAATGAACAATAATACTCACACATCTTTGTTACCGCAAGCGTGTGCTCAAGGAGTCCGCCCACGTATCCGTGGTGAATGGACTTAGCCGCCGAATGATTCTTGAATTCCTTTGCAAGCTTTTCGTCATTTACAAGGATGCTCTCAAGAAGCTCAACGTAGTACGGTTTTCCAAGACTCTTGATTATGCTCTTAAGCTCCTTATACATAGCCTCTATGTCCTTCTTCGTTGTAGGCATGTAGTCATTTACATCATATTCATTTTCCTCCGCTACTCTTATTTTCTTAATATTAAGCTGTAGCGAGTTATTAAATACAGTCACCTGTCCATCGACCTTAACGTAATTCATCGCCTCAAAATGACCAATCGCATTAGAAAGCTCCCAAATCTTTCCATCAATACTACCTGAAGCATCTGCAAGCAACAAAGAATAATAAGTCTTCCCTGCCTTCGTCTTGCCCACTATCTTATTCTTGCAAAGGTATACCGCCGAAACCATCTCTCCATCAAAAAGTTCATTTATAAATCTCATTCATTTATCTCCTACCGTCATCAGATTTTGATTCTATCATGGGGACATTTTACCACGGGGACAGGTCCCGTGGCAAGTAATCTTAGCCACGGGACCTGTCCCCATGGCGAATTTGTTGCAAAGGATGAATAGTGCGTGGTATAATGGAACGGATTATAGTTTTTGATAGATGGATGGGACGAAGTAATGAATCTTAGGACATTGAGATTGTTAGAATATGGAAAAATAGTAAAGATGCTGACGGGATATGCAGCATCTCCTATGGCAAAAAGAAAATGTGAAAAGATAAAGCCAAGAAGAGATATTGAGGTTATCAGAACACTTCAGCACGAGACGAGGGATGCCCTTAACAGGCTTAACAGACAGGGCAATCTTTCTTTTGGAGGGCTTAAGGATATTGGTGCGTCGCTAAAGAGACTTGAAGTAGAAGGAACGCTTACGACAAAGGAGCTGCTTGATGTTGCAAGTGTGCTTGACACTGCGCTTAATGCAAAGAGGTTTGGTGATGCAGAAGGAGTAGATGAGGAGGGCCGGAAGCAGCTTAATGCAGACAGCCTTCATACGAGATTTAGCGAGCTTGTGCCGCTAGAGTACCTAAGCCATGATATACATCACGCAATTATCTCGGAGAATGAGATTGCCGACGATGCTTCTTCGGGCCTTAAGGCAGTTAGAAGAAATATAAAGCTGACAAATGAGAGACTTCACAACCAGCTACAGAAGCTCATAAGCGACCAGAACCAGCAGATGATGTTTCAGGATAATATCATTACCATGAGAAACGGAAGGTACTGCATACCTGTTAAACAGGAGTACAAGAATCGTTTTCAGGGTATGATTCACGACCAGTCTGCAAGCGGTAAGGCTGTATTTATCGAGCCAATTTCAGTTGTAAATATGAATAACGAGCTAAAGGAGCTTGAAAACCAGGAGCTTGCCGAGATAGAGAAAATACTTGCTACTCTCTCTGCAAAGGTTGCCGCTGAGCTTACATATATTACACACAACTTCTCTACTCTTACGGAGTTAGATTTTATATTTGCAAAGGCGCAATTTGCACGATCATATAAAGGAAGCGAGCCAATATTCAATACTGATGGAATTATCGATATCAAGCAGGGACGTCATCCTCTACTTGATCAGCATACGGTTGTGCCTGTAGATATCAAGCTTGGCGTGGAATATAATCTTTTGATTATCACAGGCCCAAATACCGGTGGAAAGACTGTTTCGTTAAAGACGCTTGGTCTATTTACGCTAATGGGACAGTCAGGACTTCATATTCCCGCACTCGATGGTTCAAAGCTTACAGTATTTGACAACGTATTTGCCGACATAGGCGACGAGCAAAGCATTGAGCAGAATCTCTCTACCTTCTCTTCGCACATGAGCAATATAGTATACATTATGGAGCATGTCACTCCAAATTCACTATGTCTTTTTGACGAGCCGGGCGGTGGAACTGATCCTGTTGAGGGTGCAGCTCTCGCGATGTCCATTTTGTCCCATTTAAATGACATGGGCGTCAAATGCATGGCGACAACACATTATACAGAGCTTAAGACATTTGCAATGACAACGCCGGGCATTGAAAATGCAAGCTGCGAGTTTGACGTTGCAACACTTATGCCGACCTACAGGCTTATTATCGGAATTCCGGGTAAATCAAATGCTTTCGCGATTTCGAAGAAGCTTGGTCTGCCTGACTACATCATTGACAAGGCATATGAAAACATTGACAGCAACACAATAGATTTTGAGTCTCTGATAGCTGAGCTTGAAGATAGCAAGAAGCAAATAGAGCGTGACAAGGAAGAAATTGCACGCTACAAGGAAGAAGCCATTATGCTTGCGAATCGGGCAAAGGTTAAAGATGAAGAGCTTTCTAATAAGAAAAACGACATTCTTGCCAAGGCAAGAGCCGAGGCGGCTGAGATACTCGAGGATGCCAAATCCATGGCGGATGAATCAATCCGAAAATACAACAAATGGTCTGCAAATCCTAACAAGGCTGATGCAAGAGACATGGAAAAAGAGCGTGAGAAGCTTCGTACAAAAATGAACGAGTACCAGCAAATGTCTGCTGAAAAGAGAAAGCAGCTTAAATCAAACCACCAGGCTACAGATTTCAAGGTTGGCGATACAGTTCATGTAATCAGCATGGATTCCACAGGAAGCATAACTTCACTTGCAGATTCAAAGGGTAATCTCAAGGTACAGATAGGAATACTAAACGCTTCTCTTCCTGCCTCAGACCTTGTTATTATAGAGACGCCAAAGCAAAAGAACAACCAGGCGCAAATTAACAGTAAGCGCGGCATGGGCAAGGCGCTCACCATTTCTCCTGATATAAATGTGTTAGGAATGACTGTTGCAGAAGCAACAATGGTGATTGACAGATATTTAGATGATGCTATGCTGGCACATCTTCATAAGGTAACCATAATTCATGGCAAAGGCACAGGCGCACTTAGAAAGGGCATACACGACTATCTGAGAAAGCAGTCCTTCGTAAAATCCTTCCGTATGGGTGAATACGGCGAGGGTGAAGCAGGTGTTACCGTTGTAGAGCTATAACAATAAAAGGATAATTATGAATAACATACAAGTGGGGGTATATTAATGAACAAGAAAAAAATACTTATTGTAGATGATGATGAAAATATCGCAGAGCTTATCTCGCTCTATCTTAACAAGGAATGCTACGAAACTGAGATTTCTCTTGACGGTGAATCAGCACTCGTGGCATTTCAGGAATTTTCTCCAGATCTGGTTTTACTTGATGTCATGCTTCCCGGAATGGACGGCTACCAGGTATGCACAGAGCTTAGGAAGATATCAAACGTTCCAATAATAATGCTTTCTGCTAAGGGCGAGGTATTTGATAAGGTACTCGGTCTTAAAATCGGTGCTGATGACTATATTGTAAAGCCATTTGACTCAAATGAGCTCGTTGCACGAGTTGGTGCTTTACTAAGAAGATGTAACACTATTGAGGAGGATAAGCCAAACTACGATGCTACTAATGCTAATCACATGGGAAGCTTTGTTGAATACGATAATCTTGTTGTAAATATTTCCAATTACACGGTTACCTTTGAAGGCCACAACCTTGAGATGCCTCCAAAGGAGCTCGAGCTACTCTATTTCCTTGCAAGCAAGCCTAATCAGGTATTTACGCGAGAACAGCTTCTTGACAAGCTATGGGGATATGAATATGTCGGCGATACAAGAACAGTAGATGTCCATATCAAGCGACTCCGTGAGAAGCTGAATGACAATTATAACTGGTCAATATTTACAGTTTGGGGAATCGGCTATAAATTTGCAGTTAAATAATTATACATAACGGAGATAAAAATGAAGAAAACAGCATTTGATAAAATAGTTGTCGGATTTGTATTTATTGTTGTTATTATCTTCTCCGTCCTTGTATTCTTCACGATTAGGAACACTCAAAATCATCTCTTTGAGCGTACTGAGACTGATATTATAGGTGCGGGAAATATGCTGACACACAACAAGGTAGCAGATTACATTTCCGGTAAAATGACATTAACTGAATTTAGTGAATATTTGAATAATGCAGAGGAAACTCTCGGTCTTGACATATGGTTTGCAAACGAAGATGGTGAACTAATAATCAGTCCGTTCCTTAAGCAGGACCAGACAGAACAGACTGATGAAGACACAGCTATTAAATCATATCTTTCAGACAACAACCAATATGTGAGTTTTTCGAAGAAATCTGATATGAATGGCTACTATCAGGAAAAGATGCTTTGTGTAGGCTTCCCAATATATGCTGACGGCAACTATAAAGGCACCTTAGTGTTATGCCACAACCTTAAATTCATGAAGGATGTTGCAGTAGAGACATTGACTTCAACCTATACTCCATTTTTGGTTCTAATGATAATTTCCCTCATTGCACTTATGGGAATCACCAACAGCATGCTAAAGCCACTTCGAGAAATAATAAGAACTTCGAAATCCTATGCTGCCGGTAATTTCAATGCAAGAGCAAATATAAGCGCCAAAAATGAGTTTGGCGAGCTCGCAGGTTATATGGCTGAGATGGCAGATGAGCTTAGCAAGTCAAATGAATATAGAAAGTCATTTATTTCTAATATATCGCATGACTTCCGTTCACCACTAACCTCCATCAAGGGTTATATTGAGGCGATGCTAGATGGCACAATTCCGCCTGATAAGCATGAAAAATATTTGAATATCGTGCTTACAGAAACAAAGCGCCTGACAAAGCTTACCCAGGGTCTTCTTGAGCTTAATAATTTCGATTCATTTGACCTTCAGCTGGATAAATCAAACTTTGATTTGAAGAGCATTATCACGCCTACTATTAATACCTTTGAGGGAAGATGTCAGGATAAGGGTGTGTATTTAAAGAGTGTTTTCCTTACGGATAATACTATTGTATATGCTGATAGAACACGTATCCAGCAGGTTATTTATAACCTTGTTGATAACGCAATAAAATTCACCCCTGAAGGAAGACAGATAATAGTACAGGTAACTGAAAAGGGTGATAAAATCTACACCAGCGTCAAGGACGAAGGAGTTGGTATTCCAAAAGAATCCATCAAAAAAGTATTTGACAGATTCTACAAAACGGATCCAAGCCGAGGAAAGGATAAAACTGGTACAGGTCTTGGTCTTGCAATTACAAAGGAAATTATCAAGGCTCATGGTGAGCAAATCACTCTTACATCAGAGCTTGGCGAAGGAAGTGAATTCATTTTCTCGCTTCCAATGCAAAAAGAAATGCAGATACCTATCAAACCTGTTCACATTGCTAAAAAGGAAGAACCGGCAATTACCAGTAATGGCAAATTCCGTATAAAAAATGATAAATAACGCAAAATAATCCCTAAATCATGTATCTGATTTAGGGATTATTATTTATAATATCTCTGTATAAGCCTTTAACATATTAGAAACAGCTTCCTTAAGCTCATCTCTTAAACTCTTAGGTGAAATAACCTCAACACTTGTTACATACTGCATAGCCCAGTGAAACATAGCTCTATGGCTGCACGACAATCTGATGAAAATGTATCCGTCATCTGTTTTACTACAATAATTCTTCTTTACCATTGAATCGGCAAGCACCTCAAAGGATTTACCAAACCAGTCAACAACCTCACCTATGGCCTCTTTCTTAATACGAAGTACAATTGTCTCAGGCTCATCACTAAACATATAGATATGCTCAGCCATATGCTTAGGAAGGTTAAAGCCCTTCTCAAGTGCCTTGATTTCATTTCTATCCTTTACCTTTTCATCAAGAATTTCCACATCAGTCATTCTGTCGATTCGATAATTTGACAAATCGTCATATTTGTCATAATTGCAGACGAGATAATATCTTCCATTGCTCGCCACCATCTGATATGGATTTACAATATATTTTTCCACTCGTCTTGGATGAAGCTGCTTGTCAGTTCCATATGTATTATATACAAAGGCTATCTTCTTTCCCTTTGTAATAGCATCATCAATAATCTCCACGTTGTACAATGTCTGCTTATTATCCGTATGCGATAATTCAGGCAAACTGGAAACATGCTTAACCTTGCCGGTAAAATAAACATTTGACAGCTTAGTAATCTTCTCTATAAGACTCTTCGCCTGCCCCGCCGGAATTGTCTTAGAAAACAAGACACTATCTATAAGCATTCGAAGCTCTGCATCATCAAAGTCATGATTATAATACCAATCGGACATGAGTATTTCTTCCGAGCCATCCTTCTTTGTTCTAACCGTCTCCGTATACTCAAGTGGCATGCCGTAATCAAGCAGGCTCATAAGATTTGCCTTTACGGTTTTTCTGTCAGCATCCATATCGTAATCAGACTTCAGCTTCTTAACTATATCCATCTGGTCAAGAGTGTGGTCCATATCGGTATATTTCTTTAATATATCAAGTATGCAAATGCAAATGAGCTTCTTACCATCAACCTTATACATCATCTTCTCCTAAAATCTACCATTCATATCTGTGTAACTGACCTTGTGTTTCAAGTCCCTTAAATTCCTGCTGTCTAAGTGCCTCGTATAAAACTATTGCAACGGAATTACCTAAGTTTAGGGAGCGAATATCAGGATACATAGGAATTCTTATTGCCGTATCCTTGTAATCAAGAAGTATTTCTTCAGGTATGCCCGCACTTTCCTTGCCAAACATAATATACGCATCCTCTTCAAAGCTGACATCTGTATATTTCTGCTTTGATTTTGTCGTTGCCATATATAGCTTTGCCCCGGGATTCTTCAAAAGGAAATCCTCAAAGCTCTCGTATATAGTAACATCGAGCTTGTCCCAATAATCAAGGCCTGCCCGCTTCACCTGCTTTTCATTTATCTGGAAGCCCATCGGCTCTATCAAATGTAGTCTCGCGCCTGCTGCAACACAGGTACGTCCAATATTTCCCGTATTTGCCGGAATCTCCGGCTCATGAAGTACAATGTTTAACATGATTCATCTCCTTAGTGCATAAGAAAGCTTATATTTCCCCATATCTTGGTGTATTTAGGAATCTTCTTTCATCCTCATGCGTTATTGTTCTGTCTTTTCCTGATATGACAGTACCTATAACTGCTGCCTCATAGCCGGCACAATAAAGGCTGTCAGAAAGCTTAGCACCATCAGCACATACAAATAGGGCTGCTCCGCTTCCGTCAATCATATAAGGGTTATGATCAGTATACTCACATATTTCTATAGTTTCCTGCAATATCGGAATATTATCATGGCAAATATCTATTCCAACGTCTGCTGCATCAGCAAGCTCCCAAAGTGCCGCATATACTCCACCTGTTGATATGTCATGTGAATAAACGGCTCCACATTCCATGGCGATATC
>JAEDHX010000014.1 GCA_016296785.1 Coprococcus sp.
GTTCAGGCAAGAGAGATTATAGATGAAGCACAGAAGACCGCCGAAGCTAAGAAGCGTGAAGCAATGTTAGAGGCTAAGGAAGATGCTCTTAAGACACGTAATGAACTTGAAAAGGAAGTTAAGGACAGACGTGGTGAGCTTTCAAGAATGGAAAAGAGAATTCTTGCAAGAGAAGAGAACATAGACCGTAAAGCTGAAGCAGTAGAGAAGAAGGAAGCTAGTCTTGCTTCTAAAGAGAGCGCGCTTGATAAACAGAAAGCTAAGGTGGAAGAGCTTCAAGCGAAACGTTTGCAGGAACTTGAAAGAATTTCAGGATTAACCTCTGAACAAGCAAAGGAATACTTATTAAAAACTGTTGAAGATGAAGTAAAGCATGAAACAGCAGTTATGGTCAAGGAATTAGAAACCAGAGCTAAAGAAGAAGCAAACAAGAAGGCTAGAGATTATGTTGTTACAGCTATACAGAAGTGTGCAGCTGACCATGTTTCAGAAACAACCATATCTCTTGTCCAGTTACCAAATGATGAAATGAAGGGTAGAATCATTGGTAGAGAGGGAAGAAATATTCGTACTCTCGAGACAATGACAGGTGTTGATTTAATAATAGATGATACACCTGAAGCAGTTATTTTATCAAGCTTTGATCCGGTAAGAAGAGAAGTAGCTAGAATTGCTCTTGAGAAGCTTATCGTTGATGGTAGAATTCACCCAGCCAGAATTGAAGAGATGGTTGAGAAAGCGCAGAAGGAAGTTGAAACTATGATGCGTGAAGAGGGTGAAGCTGCTACGCTCGAAGTTGGTATTCATGGAATTCATCCTGAACTTGTAAGACTTCTTGGAAAGATGAAGTTTAGAACAAGCTATGGACAGAATGCACTTAAGCATTCAGTAGAAGTTGCACAGCTGTGTGGTTTGTTGGCCGGAGAAATAGGTGTTGACATTAAGGTTGCTAAGCGTGCCGGCTTGCTTCATGATATTGGTAAGTCATTAGATCATGAGATGGAAGGCTCACATGTACAGATTGGTGCTGATTTATGTAGAAAATATAAAGAATCAGCAGTTGTTGTCAATGCTGTAGAGTCACATCATGGTGATGTTGAGGCTGAATCTCTTATTGCTTGTCTTGTACAAGCTGCAGATACAATTTCTGCTGCAAGACCAGGCGCTAGAAGAGAAACATTAGAAACCTATACAACACGTCTTAAGAAATTAGAGGAAATTGCTAATTCTCATAAGGGTGTTGATAAGACATTTGCTATTCAGGCAGGTAGAGAAATTCGTGTAATGGTAGTTCCTGAACACGTCAATGATTCTGATATGGTATTGCTGGCTAGAGATATTGCAAAGCAGATAGAAGCTGAGCTTGAATATCCTGGACAGATTAAGGTAAATATTATTAGAGAGTCACGCGTAACTGATTACGCAAAGTAATTATTTAAGAAAGCTATTTTCTTTTATTATGAAAAACCGTAGATATATGATATTTCATATTATCTACGGTTTTTTCTATGTACAAAAAGAAAACCTGTATATAATCTACACTGTATTCTTGTTGTTACCATTATTTGCAAAGATACAAATTATTACTTGAAAAATCTTGTCATGTAATATATATTATATAAGTAATTTTGATAGATTAAAGTTTTATCCTATTTCAAAATACATAAAAATATAAAGGATGGTGCATATATATGTCATTAGAATTATCTAGTAAGGCACTTGCGGTAAAGCCTTCATCTACTCTTGCTATATCAGCAAAAGCAAAGGAACTTAAAGCAAAGGGGCTTGATGTTGTTGGATTTGGAGCAGGAGAACCTGATTTCAATACTCCTGACAATATTTGTGATGCAGCAATTGATGCTATTAAATCTGGATTTACAAAATATACACCAGCTTCAGGAACGAATGAATTAAAGGAAGCAATTTCTGTAAAATTTAAAGAATTTAACAATATAGATTATAAGCCTAGCCAGATAGTAATAAGTAATGGTGGAAAGCATTCACTTACTAATGTATTTACAGTTATTATTAATCCTGGCGATGAGGTTATTATTCCTTCTCCATTTTGGCTAAGTTATCCGGAGATGGTTGCTCTTGTTGGCGGTGTGCCTGTAACAGCACATGGAAAGAAAGAAAATGGATATAAGGTTACAGTTGATGATATTAAGGCTGTATTTACAGATAAAACAAAGGCATTGGTATTAAATACACCAAGTAATCCAACCGGTATGATGTATACTGAGGAGGAGCTTAGAGCTATTGCAGATTTTGTTGTTGAGAATGATATTTATGTTGTTTCAGATGAAATGTATGAGTATCTGACATATGATAATAATCGTCATATTAGTATTGCAAGCCTTGGTAAGGATATTTATGATAGAACAATTACTGTAAGTGGTGTATCAAAGAGTTATGCTATGACAGGATGGAGAATTGGATATACCGGTTCATCAGAGGAGATTGCTAAGCTTATGGGTAGTGTTCAGAGTCATCAGGCATCAAATCCAAATGCAATCGCACAAAAAGCTGCTTATGAGGCTATTTCTGGTGATCAGTCACAGATGAAGTATATGCTTGAGGAATTCGATAAGAGAAGAAGATATATGTGTGATAGGGTTGCAAAGCTTCCACATGCACAATCAATCATTCCTACCGGAGCATTTTATTGTTTTATTGATTTGTCTGAGGCAGTAACAATGAAGTATAAGGGTGAGGTTGTAGGTTCTGCAGCAAGAATTGCGACAATATTAATTGATGAATATAATGTTGCGGTTATTCCTTGTGAGGATTTTGGTATAGACAATCATATTAGGCTTTCGTATGCTATATCGATTGAGCAGATTGAAAAAGGTATTGATAGAATTGAAGAATTCTTAAATAATTTGGAGTAATGTAGATTGAATACTATTAGTAAAAGAAAAAAACTTGAAATTGCATATAAAGCACATGTTTTTGATGTTTATAATGATTATCTTGAGCTTCCTGATGGTAGAAATGTAGTATATGATTATATAGATCATGTTGATGGTGTGTGTGTATTACCGGTTTGTGAAGATGGGGATATAATTCTCGTTAGTCAATATAGGAATGTTATTGATAGAATATCCTTCGAGATTCCGGGTGGTTCAATGGATGCCGGTGAGGAAATCGTTGAAAGTGCCATGCGTGAACTAAAGGAGGAAACAGGATATATTGCCGGTAGATTAGAGTATATTACTAATACAGTATTAGCAATTGGAAGCAGTAATGAGCATACAGCAATATTCATTGGTTATGACCTGACAAAGGGTGATACCTGTTATGATGAAGATGAATTTATTAATGTTCATAAGCTTTCGATGGAGAAGATTGACGAATTAATAAAAAGTGGCGATATTGTTGATTCGAAATCATTAATTGCAATTTATGCATATAAGGCATCATATAAAAAACAAGCATAAATATTAAATCATTTGCATATAAAGATACGAGGATGGATAGTCCTCGTATCTTTATTTTTCTTTTAGGGGTGATTAATGTAAAGCGACAAATTATATGTTTATATATTGGTGTTATTATTGGAACGTTGATTTATAATTTCGGAATTCATATTGAAATGATTAATTCTACAACATTTGGATTAGATGAATACCTTCGGTTACTATTATATAGAAGTGTGGAAGTAGTAATAATTATTTTCCTACTAGACAAGTTTAGAGCTATATGGGATATATTATCCGGAATGATTGGTGGTATTATTATCGGTTATCTATTATCTGCCCATGTAATTAATTGTACTTTTATTGGTCAGATATTATATTCATATATTGCATTAATTATTGTGATTCTTTATATGTTAGTATTTAATCTTGTTGGCTTTGACTATAGTGACGGAAATGATAGGAAAATAATAAAGTTACATAATTATTACATCAATAATGCAATTATTATTGCAATATTATTAATAAATACTTTTTTGGAATTAAAAATTGTGAAAAAAATTTAAAAAAATTTATCTATATGTGGTATACATAATTATACGCTAGTACACTATTTGGTACAAATTGTAAAAAAAGCGCAAAACCTTTGTTTTTGGGATAAAATTTATGTTTGATTTTATTTGAATTTGTATTTATAATGATATTTAGTCTACATAATAAGGGGAAGAATGCGTGGAAATTTATATAGATAAATATGTTGCCTATTTGAAAAATGTTAAGAAATCAAGTGACAATACAATGGCATCATATAAACGCGATTTGTTAAAGCTGAATATATTTTTGAAATCATATGGGGAAAATGATATTAGTTCGATAAATGAGACGAATTTGAATTCTTATGTACTTTATATCGAAAAACAGGGGATGTCGATGGCGACAGTGTCTCGTAATATTGCATCAATAAAGTCTTTCTTTTCTTTTCTGTTAAGAGAGGGGGATATTATTTCAGATCCTTCTGAGAATATTAAACCTCCTAAGATTGAGAAGAAGGTTCCTGATGTACTTACCATTAGCGAGGTAAATAAGCTGCTTGCTCAGCCAGGGGACAAGACTCCAAAGGAGATAAGAGACAGAGCTATGCTTGAATTGCTGTATGCTACAGGCATAAGGGTTACAGAGCTGGTAACATTAAAGATTTCAGATGTAAATCTGAAGATGGGATTTATAGAGTGTCATGATTCTAATAAGTCCAGAATTATTCCTATTGATGAAACGGCACAACGTGCATTAGCTATATACATTAATAATGTTCGTAGCGATATGTGTAAGGACAGTGAATATTTATTCTCTAATTGCAAAGGTAGTCCAATGACAAGACAGGGCTTCTGGAAGATAATTAAGTATTATGCTGCTAAGGCCGGAATTGATAAGGATATTACTCCGCATATGATAAGACATTCATTTGCATCACATTTGCTTAATAATGGTGCAGATATAAAGGCAGTACAGGAGATGCTTGGTCATGTTGATATTTCAACAACTCAGATATATTTGAATAGCAAGCAGAGCCGCCTCAAAGAGGAATATAGAAAGGCGCATCCTAGAGCATAACTAATAAGGAGACGGTGTATATATATGGAACATAATTTTATACACCATTACAATATTCAAGGCGGAGTTAAGAAGGCTCAGCTTGGATTTTTAAAAATGATTATTCTAGGAATATTTGCAGGTATATTTATTGCAGTAGGAGCAGAAACCTCAAGTATAGCTGCTCATAATATTACTGATGTTGGTAAGGCGAGGCTTATTACGGGACTTGTATTTCCTGTTGGTCTTATGATGACTGTTGTAATCGGTGGAGAGCTATTCACAGGTAATACAATGATGTCTATGGCACTTGCTGACAGAAAGATTACATTTTTGCAAATGCTAAGAAATCTGGTTGTTGTTTATTTCAGTAATTTTATTGGGTCGGTATTAGTTGCACTTCTTGTAAGCCATTCCGGACAATTTGACTATTCTGATTTTAAGATGGGAGCATATACAATTAAGATTGCAATGGATAAAACAGGACTTGATATTTCAAGGGCTTTGGTATCAGGTATTTTGTGTAATATTCTTGTTTGTATTGCAGTTCTTATTGCTGGTGCAGTTGAGGAAATATTTACCAAATTGCTTGCTGTTTTCTTTCCGATTATGGCATTCGTTACATCAGGATTTGAACATTGTGTAGCTAATATGTATTATATTCCGGCAGGAATATTTGCTTCTTCTAATCATAACTATGTTAATAAGGCATGTGAGCTGTATGGATTTACTGTAGCTGAGATAGAAGAAAGGCTGAATATTAAGCATTTGTTTACATCAAATCTAATACCTGTAACCATTGGTAATATTATTGGCGGTTCAGTTATTGTTGGACTTGGAATATATGCCATTGTTGCATTTGGTAATAAAGAAAAATATGATTAATGAGTAGGACAATAATTTTTGTATTTAAGAAATATATAAAAAAACAGGCTGCATTTAGAGCGGGAGCTCAATTAATACACAGCCTGTTTTTTATATAACAGAAAATTCCTCCGAATTTCCTGTTATATAAAAATGCTCTGCTAAGGATGCACACTCGCTCGATAGAAAGTCTGTAGCACAAGCGCCCGCTTAAGCGCGAGAATCTCGCAAGCAAGATTCTTTCTTGTATTATTTGTTTCGATAAATGTCTATCATTTATTTGTAGAAGCTTTTTATTCGGTCAAGTCGTGAAGACATATTGTCAAAGAGTGAATCGAGAATAGTAATTGCAGCCATAGATTCTACAACTACAACGGCACGAGGACCGATTATTGGGTCGTGACGTCCTTTTATGCATACTTCGATGTTATCTCCTGACTTGTTTATTGTTTGTTGTTTGCTGGCAATAGAAGGTGTTGCTTTAAAGTGAGCCTTTAGTATGATATCACTTCCGTCGCTCATTCCTCCTAATATACCTCCTGAATGATTAGAAGTTTTGTTTACGGAGTCGTTTTCAATTATAAAACCGTCATTATCATATGAGCCTGTGTTTTTGGATACCTCAACTCCGTCGCCAATTTCAATTGCTTTTACGGCACCGATTGACATTATTGCTTTGGCAAGATTTGCATCTAGCTTGTCAAAAACCGGTTCGCCTATCCCGGCCGGCATTCCCTTTACTATACATTCAACACATGAGCCTATAGAATCGTTTTGAGCCATAGTATCACTTAATAATATAGAAGCTTTTTCGTAGCTTTCCTTATCAGGCATATTCAGTTCGTTTTGTAATATAAAGCTTTCGTCAAATTTGTCTCTATTTATTGAAACATCTCCAATTGAAGCTACATATGTAGTAAAGGTTATACCAAGCTCCTTTAATATCTTTGCTGCAATAGCTCCGGCAGCAACCCTTCCTATTGTTTCTCTTCCTGAGGAACGTCCGCCACCGCGATAATCGCGAAAACCATATTTTTGGTCAAATGTATAGTCTGCATGACCGGGTCTGTAATACGTTGCGATATCACCATAGTCAGCAGATATTTGAGAAGTGTTCCTCACTATCATTGAGATAGGAGTCCCTGTTGTCTTGCCTTCGAATACTCCTGATAATATTTCGACAGCATCTGATTCCTTTCTTGGTGTTGAGAATTCAGAAAAACCTGGTCTGCGTCTGTTTAAATATTTTTGAATGTCTTCTTCTGAAAGTTCTAAGCCTGCTGGGCAACCGTCTACGACAACGCCTAAGGCTTTTCCATGAGATTCGCCCCAGGTGCTGATTTTGAATTTATTTCCATATATAGAACCTGACATAATATACTCCTTTTATATTTGATTTGTGTTATTACCGGTACTTCATTATTGCCGTTACTTCATTTTTACCGGTACTTCATTATTGCCGGAATTATTACTTGAAATTATTGCAAAGTAATGTAATAAGCAAAATTATTATATTATATAAAAAAACCATATTCAACATTAAAGTACAAATTGTATGACATCGCATATCATCAACATGTGTTAAGTTGAATGTATTATTATCTTTGTTGTTTGTTGTTGGTATATAATTTTATAAATACTTTGAAATACTTAAAAATACTTGTTTGTTTATATTGAAAAAATTGTATATAGGTATTATAATCTAAATTTTTTGTTCCGCTTTTGCGGAGTAAAGACAAATAAAGTACAAAGGAAGTATTAATAATGGAAGAGAAAACAACAAAAAAAGGTGGATGGCGCACAAATAAATGGGTACGCGCCGCGATCCCTGCTTTGCTGCTTCATTGTAGCATTGGTACCGTGTATTGATGGTCTATTTTCAGTCAGGAGATTGCTGATCATATTGGCTTTTCTAAGGGTGCAACTGTATGGGCATTCAGCTTTGCAATATTCTTTTTAGGTATGTCAGCGGCATTTTTAGGAAATGTAGTTGAGAAAGATATTCATAAATCTTCACTTATTGCTGCTATTTGCTTTGCATCAGGTATGGCAGGAACCGGATTCTTTATTTATTATGGTGGATTACATAAGGGAAGTAACCTTGCACTTATCGGTATCTATTTGTGTTACGGTTTTATTATGGGTATTGGTCTTGGAACAGGATATTTATCACCTGTAAAGACACTTATGCTTTGGTTTGAAGACAGAAAAGGTCTTGCAACAGGTCTTGCTGTAGAAGGCTTTGGTGCTGCAAAGGCTATTGCAAGCCCAATAATGCAAAAGCTCCTTGATAGTCTTGGAGATGGCGGTATTTACAAGATGTTCTTCATTCTTGCAGCAGTATATTTTGTTATGATGTTCGTTGGCCATTTACTTCTTAAGAAGCCGGAGGGCTGGCATGAGCCTCAGACAAAAGAGAAGAGTAACAGTAGCTTCGCTGTTATCAAGTCAAAACCAATTACAAATTATATTGGTATATGGCTTATGTTTTATATAAATATTACTTGTGGTCTTGCACTTATTTCTCAGGAGAAGATGATTGTTAAGTGTATTGGTCTTGCTAGTGCAGTAGGTATTATTTCTACAGTATCTGCAGTATTTAATGCTGGCGGCCGTCTTGGATTCTCAGCCTGGGCTGATACAATGAAAGATAGAAATACTATTTATAAGCTTATTTTCATTCTTTCAATTGTACTTACAGGTATTGTAATCCTAACTGGCGGAATTAAGAATGGAGAAGGAAATACACTTCTTATTGTACTTGTTCTTGCACTTATATTTGTTGTAAATGCAGGCTATGGCGGTGGTTTCTCAAATGTTCCAACACTTCTTTCAGACCATTATGGTATGGGTAATATCAGTGCAATTCATGGTATTACACTTTCAGCTTGGGCATTTGCAGGTCTTTCCGGTAATCAGATGGCTAACTGGATTGTAAATAAATGTGGTACACCGGTTGATATAGCACATACTCTTTCTGATGGAACAGTAGAGACAATTACAGTTAATCCAACAGGTTATCAGTATGTTTTATATGCGACAATTGCACTTTACATAGTAGCATTTATTATTTGTATGGTATTGGTAAGACCTACAGATAAGGCAATAGCAGCAAAACAGGCTAAGAAGAAAGCTGCAAAATTTTTGAATATTATGAAAATAGTTGTTTACATATTTTAATTAATATGATAACATACGAAACGTCAGCTAATGCTTAGTTTAAGGATACTCCAACCTTATACTCGGTATCAGCCATGTATAAATTATTATAGGAGGTTTGTTATTATGATAACAAAGGAACAGAAGCAGGAAATAATCGCTAAGTATGGTAAGGATGCTAATGACACTGGTTCACCAGAGGTTCAGGTTGCACTTCTTACAGCAAGAATCAATGATTTAAATGGTCACTTCAAGGCTAATCCAAAGGACTTCCACTCAAATCGTGGTCTTCTTAAGATGGTAGGTCAGAGAAGAAACTTGCTTGCATACCTTAAGAGTAAGGATATTGAGCGTTATAGAAAACTTATCGAAAGCTTAGGCCTTAGAAAGTAATTTCATTTGCTTTATTAGAATATATCTCCGGTTAACAGATTTATTTGGTTAATCGGGGGTATTTTTATGTTATTTGACTTATATTTATTGTATTTTAAATACTAATATGATAGAATTATTAAGATTGTGGAAAGACATATCGAGACTTCTGCAAAGTATATCAATTAATATTTTTTGGTATATTTTGCAGTTGTTTCGACGTCTTCCACAATAAATAAAATATTTATAGGAGATAGAGAGATGAGTAAAGAATTTAAGAGATACTCAATGGAGATTGCCGGCAGAACACTTTCTGTTGATATTGGAAGAGTAGCTGCACAGGCAAATGGTGCTGCATTTATGCACTATGGTGACACAACAGTTTTGTCAACAATTACAGCTTCAGAGAAGCCAAGAGACGGTATTGATTTCTTCCCACTTAGTGTTGAATATGAAGAGAAGTTTTATGCTGTTGGTAAGATTCCTGGAGGATTTAATAAGAGAGAAGGAAAGGCATCAGAGAATGCAGTTCTTACTTCACGTGTTATTGACAGACCTATGCGTCCATTATTCCCAAAGGATTATAGAAATGATGTTACATTAAATAACCTTGTAACTTCTGTTGATCCTGAGTGCAGACCTGAGCTTGTAGCTATGCTTGGTTCAGCTATTGCAACTGCTATATCTGATGTACCATTTTGTGGACCATGTGCAATGACACAGGTTGGTATGATTGATGGTGAGTTTATTATTAATCCCTCACAGAAGCAGTGGGCTGAGGGTGATTTGAAGCTTACAGTTGCATCAACAAGCACTAAGGTTATTATGATTGAGGCCGGTGCTAATGAGATACCAGAGGCTAAGATGATTGAGGCTATATATATGGCTCATGATGTTAACCTTTCAATTATTGAGTTTATTAACAAGATGGTTGCTGAGGTTGGTAAGGCTAAGCACGAATATGTAAGTTGCGCAATACCTGATGAGTTATTTGCGGCAATGAAAGAAATCGTTCCACCGGAAGATATGGAGGTTGCTGTATTTACTGATGAGAAGCAGGTTAGAGAAGAGAATATCAGACAGGTAAGAGAAAAGTTTGAGGAAGCATTTGCAGATAATGAGGAGTGGCTTGCGCTTATTCCTGAAGCACTTTACCAGTACCAGAAGAAGACAGTTAGAAAGATGATTCTTAAGGATCATAAGAGACCTGATGGACGTGCAATCAATCAGATAAGACCACTTGCTGCTGAAACAGATATTATTCCTAGAGTGCATGGTTCAGCTATGTTTACAAGAGGACAGACTCAGATTTGTAATATTACAACTCTTGCTCCACTTTCTGAGATACAGAAGGTTGATGGACTTGATGAGAATGTAGTATCTAAGAGATACATGCATCATTATAATTTCCCATCATATTCAGTTGGTGAAACAAAGGTATCAAGAGGTCCGGGACGTCGTGAGATAGGACATGGTGCACTTGCTGAAAGAGCGCTCCTTCCAGTGCTTCCATCACCTGAAGAGTTCCCATATGCAATAAGAACTGTTTCAGAGACATTCGAATCTAATGGTTCAACATCAATGGCATCTACTTGTGCATCTTGCATGTCACTTATGGCTGCCGGTGTTCCAATAAAGAAAATGGTTGCAGGTATTTCATGTGGTCTTGTAACAGGTGATACTGATGATGACTATATTGTCCTTACTGATATTCAGGGCCTTGAGGATTTCTTTGGTGATATGGATTTCAAGGTAACCGGTACTAAGGATGGTATTACAGCTATTCAGATGGATATTAAGATCCATGGTCTTACAAGAGCTATTGTTGAAGAAGCTATTGCCAGAACAAGAGAAGCAAGATTCTTTATTATGGATACATGTATGGCTCCTGCTATTAGCGCTCCAAGAGCACAGCTTAGTGAGTTTGCACCTAAGATTGTTCAGATTAAGATTGATCCTGAGAAGATTGGTGAGGTTATTGGACAAAGAGGTAAGACAATCAATACTATCATTGAAGAAACAGGTGTTAAGATTGATATTGATGATGAAGGCAGAGTATCTGTTTGTGGTGTTGACCAGGCTGGAATGGATAAGGCAATCAATATGATTAACATGATTGTTGAACCACTTGAGGTTGGCAAAGATTATGCAGGTAAGGTAGTAAAGGTAATTGATTGTGGAGCAATAGTATCACTTGCACCTAATAAGGATGGACTTATTCATATTTCTAAGCTTTCTGATAGAAGAGTTGAGAAGGTTGAAGAGGTAGTTAATGTAGGTGATGAGGTTACTGTAAAAGTAATCAAAATTGATGAAAGAGCAGGTAGAATAAGCTTAAGCTTAAAAGATGTAAAATAGAATTAATGTAAAGGGGACGACATATGAGATTTGGTTATTTTGATGAGGTAAACAAAGAATATATAATTGACAGACCAGATACACCGGCTCCTTGGGCTAATTATCTTGGTTCGCCTGAATATGGTGCAATTATCTCAAATAATGCCGGTGGATATAGCTTTGAGAAGTCTGGCGCAAATGGAAGAATTATCAGATACATTTTTAATAATTTTGACCAGCCTGGAAGATATATTTATCTCAGAGATGATGATACAACAGATTTCTGGTCTGCATCTTGGCAGCCTGTTGGTAAAGATTTATCAGAGTATAAGAGCGAGTGCCATCATGGAACAGCATATACTAATATGGTAGCTGAATATTCTGATATCAAATCAGAGGTTCTGTATTATGTACCTCTTAATAAAACACATGAGGTATGGAAGGTAAAGCTTACAAATAATTCTGACAAGGAGCGTCATTTAACAGCTACAGGATATTGTGAATTTACAAATGATTGTAATTATGAACAGGATCAGGTTAATCTTCAGTATACATTATTTATAACAAAGACATATTTTATGGATAATAAGATAGTTCAGGTTATAAATGAGAATATTAAGGGTGACTCTGTTGATGGTAATGAAGCAAAGGATAGATTCTTTGCTCTTGCCGGTGCTCCTATTGATTCATATTGTGGTGACAGGGAAGAGTTCCTTGGAAGATATCATAATTATTCTAATCCTGTTGGTGTTGTTAGTGGAAACTGCGGAAACAAGCTGAATTTTAATGCAAACAGCTGCGGTGCATTAGCAACAAAGATTACACTTCTTCCTGGAGAATCAAAGGAATTTGCTTTTATCCTTGGTATGAAGAATCCAAAGGACGCTGATAAGATTATTTCAGGTTATGCTGATCCTGCAAAAACAAGTGAAGCGGAGCTTAGTGAGCTTAAGGATTATTGGCATTCGAAGCTTAATAATTTCCAGGTAAAGACTCCTAGTGATTCGTTTAATAGTATGATAAACACATGGAATTCTTATCAGTGCTTTATGACCTTTATCTGGTCAAGAGCAGCTTCATTCGCATATTGTGGTCTTAGAAACGGTTACGGTTATAGAGATACTGTTCAGGATATCCAGGGTATTATACATCTTGCACCAGAGATGGCACTTGAGAAGATTAAGTTTATGTTGTCTGCACAGGTAGATAATGGTGGTGGACTTCCACTTGTAAAATATACACATAATCCTGGCCATGAGGATACACCTGATGATCCGTCATATGTTAAAGAAACGGGCCATCCTGCATATCGTGCAGATGATGCATTATGGTTGTTCCCAACAATATATAAATATATTGCTGAAACAGGCGACATATCATTTATTGATGAAGTTATTCCTTTTGCAAATAAAGATGAAGGAACAGTTTATGAGCACTTAAAAAGAGCTATTAAATTCTCGATGGAGAGACTTGGAGATAATGGAATGCCGGCAGGTCTTCATGCAGACTGGAATGACTGCTTAAGACTTGGTAAACGAGGAGAGTCTACATTTGTAGCTATGCAGCTTTATTATGCTATGACTGTTATCAAGAATTTTGCAGAAATTAAGGATGATACAGAATATATTGATTATATCAATGAGATTCAGTATAAATTAGGATGCACAATTCAGGAAAAATGCTGGGAAGATGACAGGTTTATTCGTGGATACAAAGAAGGCGGTATGGTAATTGGTTCAAAGAATGATAAGGAAGCAAGTATGTGGCTTAATCCACAGTCATGGGCCGTTATAAGCGGTCTTGCTTCAAGAGAGCAGGCTGAGCTTGCACTTGAGTCAGTTCATAGAGAGCTTAATACTGAGTATGGTGTAAGGCTTATGTTCCCACCATATAAGGATCATGCTTTTGATGGTGCGTTAATGCTTTTGTTCAATCCGGGAACCAAGGAAAATGCAGGTATATTCTCACAGCCTCAGGGATGGATTATTCTTGCTGAAGCACTTATGGGTCATGGCAACAGAGCGTTTGAATACTTTAATGAGTCTTCGCCTGCTTCTATGAATGATAAGGCTGAGATTAGAAAGCTTGAGCCATATTGTCATGGTCAGTTCACTGAGTCTGTTGGCAGTCCTTTCGAGGGACGTTCACATGTTCATTGGCTTACAGGTACTGCATCAACATGTATGGTAGGATGTGTTGAAGGTATTATGGGTATGAGACCTGACTTTAGAGGAATTAAGATTGCTCCGGCTATACCATCTGAATGGAAGGAATTTGAAATTTCAAAGATGTTTAGAGGCAAGAAGCTTAATATTAAGGTTCTTAATCCTAACGGACATGAGAGTGGTTATGAAGAGCTTGTATTAAATGGTGAAGTTATGGAGAGTAACTACATACCTGCTGATAAGCTTGCAGAAGTAAATGAAATAGTTCTTACCATGTAATTAGCTTAATATGTATAAATAATTGCATATAAACAAATAATAATTAAGAAGGACATTTATTGCTCCTTCTTAATTTTTTTGTTGGAGGAATTATGGATAAAGAATTAAAAAGACAGGAGCTTATTAATGAAAATGGCCAGTTAATCATATCTGGGAACAAAAACAAGTATAATATACTACTTGTGAGTATTATAGGTGAGGTGGAGGGGCATGAGAGCCTTCCTGAAAAAACTAAAGCAACAAAATATGAGCATGTCCTTCCTGAACTTGCAATAGCTGAAGATGATGAAAACATAAAAGGTGTACTCGTGCTTCTAAATACTGTGGGAGGAGATGTTGAGGCAGGTCTTGCTATTGCCGAAATGCTTTCTTCTTTAAGTAAGCCTGTTGTTACTCTTGTGCTTGGTGGCAGTCATTCAATAGGAGTTCCCCTTGCTGTATCAGGAGATATTTCTTATATCGTACCTACTGCAACAATGGTTGTTCATCCAATCAGAATGAATGGGGTTGTATTAGGAGTAAAGCAGAATTATGAATATATTGAAAGGATGCAGGATAGAATTATTAATTTTACTTCAACACATTCAAATATAAGTGAAGATAAGCTTAGAAGCATTATGTTCAATACCAGTGAGCTGTCAAAGGATATTGGTTCTGTACTTGTTGGAAGTCAGGCTGTAAATGTTGGAATAATTGATAAGGTTGGAGGTATAGATATGGCTCTTTCTGGTTTATATGACTTGATAAATTCTAAAAATGATAGTAAAATGCATACAGTGTAAATAATGTAATATAAGGAGAGTATGTCATGACTTTATTAGAAGCAATATTTATGGGAATTATACAGGGTGCAACAGAGTTTTTGCCTGTAAGTAGTTCAGGACATCTTGCTATATTTAAAAATATATTTAATGTTAATACTGATACTGGAATACTATTTGATATTTTGCTTCATTTTGGAACACTTATGGCCATTTTTATTGTATATTGGAAAGATATTAAAGAATTAATAGTTGAAGGATTTTCAATAATTGGTCTTGCATTTTCTAATTGTGGTTGCTTTATATGTAATTTATTTAGAAAGAATAAGAAAGAATATAAGAAGATAATTACTAAGCCTTATAGAAGATTTGTAATACTTGTTATTATTTCAACAATTATTACTATGATAATAGCTTTGCCATGTGAGAAGTTTATTGGTAATGCCGGAAATACTCTTCTTGTTCCCGGAATATGCTTATGTATTACTTCATTTATTTTATTTATTGCAGATCATCTAAAAAGTGGAGATAAAGATGCCTCCACTGCTACATATAAGAACTCGTTCTTTGTAGGCCTTGCACAGGCAGTAGCTACACTTCCCGGTGTATCACGTTCCGGAAGTACTATTACAGCTGGTCTGGCTTGTGGTTTTACAAGAGAGTTTGCAGTAAAATACTCGTTTATTATGTCCATTCCTGCAATACTTGGTGCTGTTATTTTGGAGATACCTGATATAGCAGGTGCTGCATTTACTAAAATGGAAGTTATTAATTATGCAGTGGGAATGGTAGTTGCTGCTGTAGTTGGATATTTGTGTATTAAAGCCATGCTGGTTTTTGTAAAGAAAAATAAATTTAAGTATTTTTCTATTTACTGTCTGTTGGCAGGTATTGTTTCAGTAGTTTGTTATTTTGTACTTTAGGAGAAAATAATGGCAGGTAATGTTAAACGTACCGGTAATTCCGGTAGAATAAATTCAAACAGACAAAGGAATACGGCTTCACGTAAGAAAGTTGATAGTGAAGCATTAAGACAGCAACAATTAAGAAGCGAGGTTGTTCTTCTTGTAATACTTGCTTTTTCTGTGTTCCTTCTTATTGCTAATTTTGGAAAATGTGGTGTGCTCGGAAAGGTTATTTCAGGATTTTTATTTGGACTTATAGGATTTGCAGAATATTTGTTTCCGTTATATCTGTTTTTGTCCTCAGCATTTCTAATTTCTAATTCTTTCAATAAAAGAATTGTCAAAAAGGTAATATATTTTGGAGGAGTATTAGTTTTATTTTCCATGCTTTTCCAGGTAATATACACTTCTGAATTTGAGTCTGTTAAAGTGCTGTATATGGATGGATATAAAGATCATTCAGGTGGCGGAATAATATGTGGTGGACTTGTTTTCTTACTTAGTAAGATAATTGGAGTGCCTGGCGTATGTATTGTAATGTTTATTGCTGCAGTTATTCTCTTTGTTCTCATAACAGAGATATCAGTAATAGATTTTATTAAGTCTGCCATTATGCGTCCTGCTGACGATAGTATGGAGGATGAAGATGCTGTATATTCACGTAGAAAAAGACAGTATGATGAAGAAACTCCTATAGAGACACATAGTGCAGCTACAATTGCTAATCTAAAAGTATATGATAGTAGTACTAAGTCCGGCAAGAAGCAGAAATTAACAAAGAATAATACCAATGAAAAATCACCAAAGGAAGGTCCGCGTGATTTCTTCGATAACCAGGAGGAAATACATGAGATTAATGGACAGGATTTCCTCGATTTTAATAATGGTGTAGAAAAAATCGTTATGCATGATGAAACAGAGGCAGACAATCCTGTTCGTATAGAAAAGCCAATTAGAGCAAATGTCAGAAAATCTGACAGAACAAGATCTGCCGAGCCTGATGTTCTTGCAGGTGCGGTAAATGGAAATCTTCATCCGGAGAACCATGATACGGATTTAGATGATTATGATCCTTACTATGATTCTGCATTTGCAATAGATAAGAATGATAAAAAAGACAAAATTGATATAAATAAGGAAGTAAAGAATGTTGAAAAACAAATAAATAATGGTGAGAAGAGCTATAAGCAGGGAGCAAAATACAGATTCCCATCACCAACACTTCTTGCTGCACCTGAAAAAAACAGTAATAATAACAGAGATGCATATGTCAGAGCGACGGCAATTAAGCTAAAGAATACATTAGAGAATTTTGGCGTAAATGTTACCATTACTAATTATAGCTGTGGACCTGCTGTTACCAGATTTGAGATGCAGCCGGAACAGGGTGTAAAGGTAAGCAAGATTCTCGGCCTAGCTGATGATATAAAGCTTAATCTTGCAGCTGCTGATATAAGAATAGAGGCACCTATTCCGGGTAAGGCAGCTATAGGTATAGAAGTTCCTAATAAAGAGAATACGATAGTAACATTTAGAGAGCTTATTGAATCAGAGATTTTTAAGAATTCTAAATCAAAGATTTCATTTGCCGTAGGTAAGGATATTAGTGGACAGGTTATTTCGACTGACATAGCGAAGATGCCGCATCTTCTTATTGCCGGTTCAACAGGCTCAGGTAAGTCGGTATGTATTAATACGCTTATTATGAGTATATTATTTAAGGCAAAGCCTGAAGAAGTAAAGCTAATTATGATTGATCCAAAGATGGTTGAGCTGTCTTGTTATAATGGAATACCACATCTTCTTATTCCTGTTGTTACTGACCCTAAGAAGGCATCGGGTGCACTTAACTGGGCTGTTGAGGAAATGACACGAAGATATCAGTCATTTGCAGAATATAGTGTTCGTAATATTCAGGGATATAACAGTAAGGTTGATCAGGTTCTTGAAAGTGGCGGAGTTGATGAAGAAAAGCTTCAGAAGATGCCACAGATAGTTATTATTGTAGACGAGCTTGCAGATCTTATGATGGTTGCTCATGGAGAGGTTGAAGATGCCATTGTAAGACTTTCACAGCTTGCAAGAGCTGCAGGAATTCATCTTGTTATTGCAACTCAGAGACCTTCTGTTGATGTTATTACAGGACTTATTAAGGCAAATGTACCATCCCGAATAGCATTTGCTGTATCCTCGGGTGTTGATTCACGTACCATTCTCGATATGGTTGGTGCAGAAAAGCTTCTAGGAAAAGGTGATATGCTGTTTTATCCTACAGGATATTCAAAGCCTGTCAGAGTACAGGGCGCGTTTATTTCAGATGACGAAGTAAATAGCGTAGTTGAATTCCTTAAGAAAAATAATGGAGTTGGTACATATGATGAAGAAGTATCAAAATCCATTACATCTTCAGGCAGTGCTTCCGGATTATCGCAAGGAGGAGGCATGGGTAATGATAAGGATGACTATTTTGTTGAGGCCGGTCGTTTTATTATAGATAAAGAAAAGGCGTCTATTGGAATGCTCCAAAGAGCATTCAAAATAGGCTTTAACAGGGCTGCTAGAATTATGGACCAGCTTGCTGAGGCAGGTGTGGTTGGACCTGAGGAGGGTACTAAAGCAAGAAAGATACTTATGTCACAAGAGCAGTTTGATGATTATATAGATAATTATCTTTAATTTATAACTAATGACATGTTATTATTACTTATATACTAATTATAAATTACAGGAGGGTTTAATAGATGTTAACTGATATTGAAATTGCACAGCAGGCAAAACTTGTAAATATTAAAGAGGTAGCAGGAAAATTAGATATTTCTGAGGATGATTTAGAGTTATATGGTAAATATAAGGCTAAGCTCTCAAATGAGCTGATTTCATCAGTGCAGAATAATCCTGATGGCAAGCTTATCTTAGTTACAGCTATTAATCCTACTCCTGCCGGCGAAGGAAAGACAACAGTTACAGTAGGTCTTGGACAGGCTATGAGTAAGCTTGGTAAAAAAGCTGTTATAGCACTTCGTGAGCCATCACTTGGTCCATGCTTTGGTATTAAAGGTGGTGCCGCAGGCGGTGGGTATTCACAGGTTGTACCAATGGAGGATTTAAATCTTCATTTTACAGGTGATTTTCATGCAATCACATCTGCAAATAACCTGCTTGCAGCACTTTTGGATAATCATATCCAGCAGGGCAATAAGCTTGGCATAGATGTTAAGAGAATTGTGTTTAAGCGTTGTATGGATATGAATGACCGTGCATTAAGAAATATAATTGTCGGACTTGGCAAGAAGGTCGATGGTGTGCCAAGAGAGGATGGATTTGTAATCACTGTTGCATCTGAGATTATGGCAATATTATGTTTAGCTTCTGATTTCAAGGATTTGAAAGAAAGACTTGGAAGAATAATTGTTGCTTATAATTATAATAATGAGCCTGTAACAGCAAAGGATTTGAATGCTGTTGGTGCAATGGCCGCACTTCTTAAGGATGCCATGAAGCCAAACCTTATTCAGACTCTTGAGCATACGCCTGCAATTGTTCATGGAGGCCCATTTGCAAATATTGCTCATGGATGTAATAGTGTAATTGCTACAAAGACTGCGTTAAAGCTTGCTGATTATGTAATAACTGAAGCAGGTTTTGGAGCAGACCTTGGAGCAGAGAAGTTCTTTGATATCAAATGCAGAATGAATAATTTAAAGCCTGATGCAGTTGTTATTGTTGCAACAGTAAAGGCTCTTAAATACAATGGTGGTGTTCCAAAAACAGAATTGTCAGAAGAGAACCTTGATGCGTTAAAGAAGGGTATCGTAAATCTTGAAAAGCATATTGAGAATATTCATAAGTACAAGGTTCCTGTAATTGTTACATTGAACAGATTTGTAACAGATACACAGGCTGAGCTTGATTTTGTTAAAGAATTCTGTCAGGAAAGAGATTGCGATTTTGCCCTTGCAAATGTATGGGAAAAGGGTGGAGAAGGCGGAATAGACCTTGCTAATACAATAATTAATACAATAGAAACAAAAGAAAGTAATTTTGAAGTTCTTTATGAGGACGAGCTTTCAATTAAAGACAAGATTAAAACAATATCTACCGAGATATATGGTGCTGCAAATGTAACATATTCAGCTGAGGCTTCGCGTGCAATAGCTAAGATTGAAGAGATGGGATTTGGTAATTTCCCTGTATGTATGGCAAAGAACCAATATTCATTATCTGATGATGCAACTAAGCTTGGCAGACCTAGTGGTTTTGATATAAATATCAGAGAGGTTTATGTTAGTGCAGGTGCAGGCTTTGTTGTTGCCATAACAGGTACAATTATGACTATGCCGGGACTGCCTAAGGTTCCTGCAGCAGAGAGAATATTTGTTGATGATGAAGGTGTGATTAATGGCCTGTTCTAATAGTAGGAGGAATATAAATGACAAAGATAATAGATGGTAAATTAATTTCAAAACAGATTAAAGATGAGCTCAAAGAGAAGGTATCAGCTCTTAAGGCTGCCGGTACCGAGATATGCCTTGCTGTTATTCAGGTGGGAAATGATCCTGCATCATCTGTATATGTTGGAAACAAGAAAAAAGCATGTGAATATATTGGAATACGTTCAGAAAGCTATGAGCTTGCAGAGGAAACAACAGAGGAAGAGCTTTTGTCATTAATTGACAGATTAAACAATGATGACAAGGTTAATGGAATACTTGTACAGCTTCCTGTTCCTAAGCATATTGATGAAGATAAAATAATTAAGGCTATTTCACCAAAGAAGGATGTAGATGGTTTTCACCCTATGAGTGTAGGTGCGTTATCAATTGGTCAGCCTGGTTTTGTTTCATGTACGCCGGCAGGAGTAATAGAGCTTATTAAACGCTCAGATATATCTATTGAAGGAAAAGAATGTGTTGTTATCGGAAGAAGTAATATTGTAGGTAAGCCTATGAGTATGCTGCTTCTTCGTGAGAATGGTACTGTTACGGTATGTCATTCAAGAACAAAGAATATTAAGGATATATGTAAGCGTGCCGATATTCTTGTTGTAGCAATTGGCAAGCCAAAGATGATTGATGCATCTTATGTCAAAGAAGGAGCTACAGTTATTGATGTAGGTATACATAGAGATGAAAATAATAAGCTGTGTGGCGATGTTGATTATGAATCAGTATACCCTGTTGCAGGTGCAATTACACCTGTACCCGGAGGCGTGGGTCCAATGACAATTGCCATGCTTATGAACAATTGCGTTGAGTCTGTAAAGCTACAATAATAAATTAGGAGATTAGATAATATGAAGGTTTTATTAATCTCCCTTGGCTGTGATAAGAATCTTGTAGACAGCGAGGTTATGCTTGGTCTGCTTCATAAGGCGGGTCATGAGATAACTAATGATGAAAATGAAGCAGAAGCTGTTGTAATTAATACCTGTTCTTTCATAAAGGATGCTAAGGAAGAGAGCATTAACACAATAATTGAAATGGGTCAGCTGAAGAAAACAGGTAACTTAAAAAAACTTATTGTTGCAGGATGCCTGTCTCAGAGGTATAAAGATGAGATCCTTACTGAACTTCCGGAGATTGATACGATAATTGGTTCAACTAATTATGATAAAATTGTAGAAGCCATTGGTACGTCTCAAAAATCAATTGTTGACAGTATCAATTATATGCCAACAGGTATTTCTGAAAGAGTTGTTACAACAGGTTCTTATATGGCATATTTAAAAATTGCTGAAGGCTGCAGCAAGATGTGTACGTATTGTATTATTCCATATATCAGAGGAAGATATAGAAGTATTCCTATGGAAGAGCTGATAGCTTCTGCTAAGAAGCTTGCTGAAGAAGGCATAAAGGAGCTTGTGCTTGTTGCACAGGAAACTACTTTATATGGAACAGACCTTTATGGTAAGAAAATGCTCCCTGAATTATTAAAGGAGCTTTGCAAAATAGATGGCTTTGAATGGATAAGATTACTCTATTGTTATCCTGAAGAGATAACAGACGAGCTAATAGATGTTATGGCATCGGAAGAAAAGATATGTCATTATATTGATATTCCTATCCAGCATTCAGAAAATGACATTTTAAAAAAGATGGGAAGAAAGACTGATAAGGAATCCATTTCTTCTTTGATAAATAAACTTAGAGATAAAATACCGGATATAGCGATTAGGACTTCGCTTATATCGGGATTCCCTGGTGAAACAAAGGAGCTTCATGAAGGCCTTCTTGATTTTGTTGATGAATTTGAATTTGACAGGCTTGGTGTATTTACCTATTCAGCTGAAGAAGGTACGCCGGCTGCTTCATTTGATAATCAGGTTGATGAGAAGGTTGCAGAGAACTGGCGAGATGAGATTATGAGTCTTCAGCAGGAGATTTCTTATAGTAAGAATCAGGAAATGCTTGGCAAGGTTATTAAGGTAATAATAGAAGGCTATCTGACTGATGATGATGTTTATGTCGGTCGAAGCTATAAGGATGCACCATCAGTAGACGGACTTGTATTTGTTAATTCTGATAGAGAATTGATGAGTGGTACATTTATTGATGTATTGATAACTGACGTGAATGAATATGATTTGACGGGAGATGTAGTAGAATGAATTTACCAAATAAACTAACCATACTTAGAGTTATAATGATACCTTTTTTTCTTGTATTTCTATATTTAGATTACGGTTTTTCAAAATGGGTTGCACTTGGAATATTTATTGCAGCTGCCATTACTGATACACTTGATGGACAGATAGCAAGAAGACAGCACCTTGTAACTAATTTTGGCAAATTTATGGACCCACTTGCAGACAAGCTTCTTGTATGTTCGGCACTTATTGCTCTTGTTGATATGGAGAGAATTCCTGCCTGGATAGTAATTATTATAATCGCAAGGGAATTTATTATCAGTGGCTTCAGGCTTATTGCTGCAGAAAAAGGACATGTTATAGCAGCCGGAATCTGGGGTAAGATAAAGACTGTAGTACAGATTGTTATGGTGTGCTTTCTGATAGGTAATTTATCAGGTAAATTCATATTTTATTTGGAGCAGGTGCTTATATATGCATCACTGGCACTTACTATTATATCATTAATTGATTATCTTGTATCAAATAGAGGAGTGCTTAAGGATTAGAAAAATGAGCTGAATATATAAAGGTTTTAGTATAAGAGAAATTAGATAGCTTAATCAGTTTCACATATTAACTTCATGATATACTATTTACAGTATTTCATGAAGTTTTTCTTATATATAAAAAAAGTATAGAGTATTCTTTTTTTTACTTGCAATAAATCGTCAAAGGCATTACAATTATAATCGGCATAAATTGGGATTTCTTTTTTATAAGAGAAAGTACCATAAAATAAATTTAACGGAGGGCTAAAAATGAGCAACAAACCAAGCTTGTCAGCAAGTGATAGAATATCTGCATTACTTGATGACTCAAGTTTTGTTGAGGTTGGTGCATATGTTAAGGCTAGAAGCACTGATTTCAACATTCAGGACAAGGATACTCCAAAAGACGGTGTTATTACCGGATATGGTGTTATCGATGGTAATTTAGTTTATGTTTATAGCCAGGATGCGAAAGTATTAGGCGGTTCAATCGGTGAGATGCACGCTAAGAAAATTTCAAATCTTTATGACATGGCTATGAAGATGGGAGCACCTGTCATCGGACTAATCGATTGTGCAGGTCTTAGATTACAGGAGGCAACAGATGCGCTTAACGCATTTGGCGAGGTATATCTTAAGCAGTCACTTGCTTCAGGTGTTATTCCACAGATTACTGCTATCTTTGGTACATGTGGTGGTGGAGCAGCACTTATACCTACTCTTACAGATTTTACATTTATGACAAAGGAAGGTTCAAGACTATTTGTTAACAGCCCTAATGCATTAGAGGAAAACAATATAACAAAGCTTGACACATCTTCAGCAGAATATGTCAGTGCTAATACATCTAATGTAGATGCTGTATTTGAAACAGAGGAAGAGCTTCTTGGAACCATAAGAACTCTTGTTGATATTCTTCCTTGTTGTAATGAAGATGATGAGAAGTATACTGATTCTTCAGATGATATGAATAGAATTATTCCTAATCTTGATTCATTTAAGAATGATGGAAGAGCTGTTCTTCAGAATATCTCAGACAATTCTTTTATTATTGATATGAAGAAGGATTTTGCAACTGATATTGTAACAGCATTTATTAAGCTTAATGGAGCTGCTGTTGGTTGTGTAGTAAATCAGGAAGATGTTATTACAACAAATGGAGCTTATAAGGCAGAAGAGTTTATTAACTTCTGTGATTCATTTAATATTCCTGTACTTACTCTTGTTAATGTAAAAGGCTTCGCTTCAACAATAAGAGAAGAGAGAATTATTTCAAAGGCTCTTGCTAAGCTTACAAATGCATATGCTAATGCAACTGTACCTAAGGTAACTGTAATTATGGATAAAGCATATGGTACAGCTTATACAGTTATGAATTCAAAGGCTATTGGAGCTGATATGGTATATGCATGGCCTGAGGCTGTTATCGGAACAATGGATCCGGAGATGGCAGTAAAGATTATGTATGAAGATGAGATTAATGCAGCTGATGATAAGCTTGCATTTATTAAGGAAAAGAAGGCTGAATATACTGAGGCTCTTTCCGGAGCATTATCTGCTGCATCAAGAGGATATATAGATGATATTATTGAGCCTGATGCAACAAGAAAGAGAGTTATTGCTGCATTTGAGATGCTTCAGTCTAAGATGGAAATGAGACCATATAAGAAACATGGAACAATATAAAAGGAGTGACAACTTAATGAAGAAAAAATTATTATTAATAGTTTCTATGTTAGCTGTTGCTTTTGCTTTGGCAGGCTGCGGGGCTGCTAAAAAAACTGTAGATTTTGAATACACAAACGAAGAGCTTGCTCAGATGGTACAGGATTCGAGTGATCAGTATATGTTCATGGCCAGTCAGGAAGAATTCTATAATTATATTATGAAGGATGAACTTCCACAGGGTGTTACTGAATCTGATAAAGCTGCGATAATAACATTTTCAAAGCTTGAGAGTGAATGTGGTGAATTTATAAGTTATACAGGTAAATATGAAGCTGAAGTCCTTGATGACAAGGTAATGGTTAGTATATTTGCTAATTGTGCTGACGAAGAAGCTGAAATAAAGGCTATATTTATTAGTAATAAAGCTGAATATGAATTCCAAAGATACTATCTTATAAACAGTGGATATGGCGAAGAGGATGTTGACTCATATCTTAAGTCAAGCGGAATATATCCATATAAGATAAGTGAATTTGAGATTTCTGCCAATCAGTCATTGAAAGCTAAGATGAAGGCTGCCGGTACTAATACAATTATCGGTATGGGTATTGTATTTGTAGTATTGATTTTCATCTCATTTATTATTTCTTTACTTAAGTATGTTCCTATGTTACTTGATAAAGAAACAAGACAGGCAAGAAAGGCTGAGAAGGCTAAGCTAAAGGCTACAGATGATACTACTGAAACAAGTAATGATGATAAAGATGCCGTAAGCAGTGTTGGAGCAATAGTTGATATTGTTAATACTGAAACAGGTGTCAGCGCTATGGATGATTCACAGCTTGTTGCTGTTATTACAGCAGCAATTGCTGCATCAGAAGGACAAAGTATTGTTATTTACCCAAGTAACGATAAGCTTATAGCACGTAAGGTAAGACGTATAAGAAGATAATTATAGGAGGATATAGATTATGAAGAATTATAGAATTACAGTTAATGGTACATCATATGATGTTACAGTTGAAGAATTAGCAGGAGGTGCAGTAGCAGCACCTGCAGCACCAGTTGCAGCAGCACCTGTAGCAGCACCTGCACCTGCAGCAGCACCTGCACCTGCAGCTAAGTCAGCAGGAGCAGGTAGTGTAAAGGTTGCAGCACCTATGCCTGGTAAGATTCTTGATATCAAGGCTAAGAATGGCGATGCTGTTAAGAAGGGACAGGTTATTCTTGTTCTTGAGGCTATGAAGATGGAAAATGAAGTTGTTGCTCCAGAAGATGGTACTATCGCTAGCATTGATACAACTGTAGGTGCTATGGTAGAGTCAGGAGATACATTAGCAACTCTTAACTAATGTATGTAACTGAAATAATCTGATAGGAGGAAACAACTAGATGGGTAGTAGTATAATTGACGTTTTGTCAAATTTAGCTGAACAGACCGGTTTTGCAAATCTTGACTGGAAAAACTACGTTATGATTCTCGTAGCTTTTGTGTTTATGTATCTTGCAATCGGTAAAGGCTTTGAACCACTTCTTCTTGTACCAATCTCATTTGGTATGTTTTTGGTAAATATGTTCCCGGACATTATGGCCGAGGGTGGTTTATTGCATTATTTTTATTTGCTTGATGAGTGGAGTATTCTTCCTTCACTTATATTTATGGGTGTTGGTGCCATGACGGATTTTGGACCGCTAATTGCGAACCCGAAGAGCTTTATTCTAGGCGCAGCAGCACAGTTTGGTATTTATTCAGCATACTTCCTTGCATTCCTTATGGGATTCAATGGTAAGGAAGCAGCTGCAATTTCAATTATCGGTGGTGCAGATGGTCCTACTTCAATTTACCTTGCAGGTAAACTTGGAATGGGTGGAACCTTGCTTGGTCCTATAGCAGTTGCGGCATATTCATATATGTCTCTTGTACCTGTTATTCAGCCACCTATTATGAAAGCTCTTACTACAAAGAAAGAAAGACTTGTTAAGATGCCTCAGCTTCGTCCTGTAACAAAGCTAGAGAAAATCTTATTCCCAATTATTGTTACACTTGTTGTTGTAATGATACTTCCAACTACAGCTCCTCTTGTAGGTATGCTCATGCTTGGTAACCTTTTCAGAGAATGTGGTGTTGTTAAACAGCTTACAGAAACAGCTTCAAATGCTCTGATGTATATTGTAGTAATATTACTTGGTACTTCTGTTGGTGCTTCTACAAGTGCAGAGAATTTCCTTCAGATAAGTACTCTTAAGATTGTATTATTAGGACTTATAGCATTTGCCTTTGGTACAGCTGCGGGTGTATTGTTTGGAAAGATTATGTGCTGGGCTACTAAGGGTAAGGTTAATCCGCTTATTGGTTCAGCCGGTGTATCAGCAGTTCCAATGGCGGCGAGAGTATCACAGAAGGTTGGTGCGCAGTATGATCCTACAAACTTCCTTCTTATGAATGCAATGGGACCTAATGTTGCGGGTGTTATCGGTACTGCAGTTGCTGCAGGTACTTTCCTTGCAATATTTGGAATGTAATAATTGAGCATTTTTGTTTAAATATAATATTTCGTAAATTGTTTTAATACTATGGAGGTAAAAAAATGGCAGAAAAGAAACCGGTTAAGATTACCGAGACAATATTACGTGATGCTCATCAGTCACTTGTAGCAACTCGTATGTCTACTGAGCAGATGCTCCCAATCGTTGATAAGATGGATAAGGTTGGATATCATTCAGTAGAATGCTGGGGTGGAGCTACTTTCGATGCATCACTCAGATTCTTAAAAGAGGATCCATGGGAGAGACTTAGAAAGCTCAGAGATGGATTTAAGAATACAAAGCTTCAGATGTTATTCAGAGGTCAGAATATTCTTGGATATCGTCATTATGCAGATGATGTAGTAGAGTACTTTGTACAGAAATCAATTGCAAATGGTATTGATATCATCAGAATATTTGACTGCTTAAATGATATCAGAAATCTTGAGACAGCTGTAAAGGCTTGTAATAAGGAAAAAGGACATGCACAGGTTGCTCTTTCATATACATTAGGAGATGCATATACTCTTGATTATTGGAAGGATATGGCTAAGAGAATTGAAGATATGGGTGCTGATTCAATCTGTATCAAGGATATGGCTGGTCTTTTAGTTCCATATGCAGCTACTGAGCTTGTTCAGGCACTTAAGGAAGGTTCAAAGCTTCCTATTCAGCTTCATACACATTACACTTCAGGTGTTGCTTCAATGACATATCTTAAGGCGGTAGAGGCAGGCTGTGATATTATTGATACAGCTATGTCACCACTTGCACTTGGAACAAGCCAGCCTGCAACTGAGGTTATGGCTAAGACATTTGAAGGAACAGAGTTCGATCCTGGATTTGATCAGAATCTCCTTGCAGAAATAGCTGATTACTTCAAGCCAATGAGAGAGGAATGGCTTGCAAGTGGTCTTCTTAATCCAAAGGTTATGGGTGTTAATGTTAAGACACTTCTTTACCAGGTACCAGGTGGAATGCTTTCAAACCTTGTTTCACAGCTTAAGGAAATGGGTGCTGAAGATAAGTTTGACGAGGTTCTTGAGGAAGTACCTAGAGTTCGTAAGGATTATGGTGAACCACCTCTTGTTACTCCTTCAAGCCAGATTGTTGGTACACAGGCAGTATTGAACGTTGTTACAGGCGAGAGATATAAGATGTGCACTAAGGAGTCAAAGGCACTTGTTTCAGGTGAGTATGGACAGTCAGTAAAGCCTGTTGATCCTGAAGTAAAGAAGAAGGTAATTGGTGATAAAGAGCCAATTACATGTCGTCCTGCTGATTTAATCGAGAATGAGCTTGACAAGATTGAAAAAGAGATGATTCAGTACAAGGAGCAGGATGAGGATGTATTATCATATGCATTGTTCCCTCAGGTTGCACTTGATTACTTCAAGCTTAGAGAGGCACAGAAGACTCAGGTTGACGTGTCACTTGTTGAAAATGAAAGCAAGGCATATCCTGTATAGAATATCTAATTTAAGATATATCATTCTCTAATCTATAATTGAGAATGTATAAAGCATAAAGAGACGGAAGAATACTTCCTGTCTCTTTATGTTTTAAATCAGAATATATAGACAATAACTGGAATTTAGTATTATGTTGTTCAAGAATTTTAGAACAGATAATATACTTTGGAGTTTTTATGAAGATTATTAAAGAAATGACTACAACCAGAATAATTGCTCTGGGATTTTTGCTTACTATAATCGTTGGTACTTTGCTTCTTATGCTTCCTTTTGCAACAGCATCAGGAAATCATACAAGTATTCTTGAAGCATTATTTACATCAACCACATCTGTTTGTGTGACAGGTCTTGTAGTAGTGGATACATTTGCACATTGGAGTCTGTTTGGTAAAATCGTTATTCTTGCTCTTATTCAAATAGGCGGCCTTGGAATTGTATCAATTGTTACAATGTTCATGCATATATTAAGAAGAAAATTTACTTTAAAAAGTACAATGCTTATTCAGGATTCATATAATCTGAATACAAAGCAGGACTTAAAGAAGTTTACATTTAAGGTTATTAAGGGAACCTTTTGTATTGAATTCCTTGGTGCCTTATTATATAGTATTTCATTTTGTAAGGAATATGGCGTTCCAAGAGGAATATGGTATTCAGTATTTAATTCTATATCTGCATTTTGTAATGCCGGTATTGATATTTTGGGTAATAACAGTCTTGCAAATTTTGCACATAATCCACTTGTTCTGTTTACAACATCATTCCTTATTATTACAGGTGGTTTAGGCTTTGTTGTCTGGTGGGATATTATTGATATTTTTGCCAGAGTTAAACTAAAGAAGTGCAGCTTAATTAATTCAATAAAGAAGATCAATGTTCACTCAAAGCTTGTAATTATGATGACTGTGTTACTACTTGTTCTTGGTACAATTTATATTTATTTTGCAGAAAGAAATAATCCGCTCACCATTGGAACATTTAGTGAAACTGACAAATGGATTAATTCCTTCTTCCAGTCTGTTACATTTAGAACAGCAGGTTTTTATTCTTTTTCACAGAAGGGAATGTATGAGTCATCAGCTTTATTTGGCATGGCATTTATGCTAATAGGTGGTTCACCTGTTGGAACGGCAGGTGGTATAAAAACAGTTACTATTGCAGTTGTCTTTTTGAATTTCCTTTCTATGATAAGAGATAGAGATGAAATTGTTTTGTTTAATAGAAAAATTCCTAATGTTGCAATTAAGAAGGCAGTTGCTATATTGTTTTTAGCTGTTTCGTTAGTGGTTGTTATGACCATTTTACTTATTGTAACTTCGGGAAAAGACAATATATTTGTTGATTCAATGTTTGAGGTTGTTAGTGCAATTGGTACTGTTGGACTATCTAGAGATTACACCTCATCATTAAATACAATTGGAAGAGTATTAATTATAATATGTATGTATTTAGGACGTATTGGACCGATTTCGATGACTGTTGCATTTAGTTCGCAAAATGTTCGTAAAAATCTTATTCATTATCCTGAAGAAAACATTATTGTAGGATAATTATTTTAAGTTTAGAAGGGAGTATTATTTAGATGAAGAAATCATTTGCAGTTTTTGGGTTGGGTAGATTTGGTACAAGTATAGCAAATGCACTTATGGCGCAGGGAGCACAGGTGCTTGCAATAGATAGCGATCCTGATGTAATTAAGAGAATATCACCTCAGGTAACTTGTGCTGTAAGTATAGATGTAAGTGACTCTGAAGCGGTTAAGGAAGTCGGACTTGATAATATTGACGTTGTTATTGTTGCAATGGGACAAAGCCTTGCTGCTAGTGTTATGACAATTATGACGGCAAAGGAGCTTGGCGTATCATATGTTATTGCTAAGGCTGATAGCGATGAAACAGCTAAGATATTCCTTAAGGTTGGAGCAGATAAGGTTGTATTTCCTGAGAAGGATGCAGGTGTTCTTACTGCTCGTAAGCTTATGTATGATAGTTTTATCGAATATTTTGAGATTGAAGATAACCTTGGTGTAGCTGAGATAATGATTAAGCCTGAATGGGTAGGAAAATCAATAAAAGATCTTGATCTTCGTAAACATTACAAGATTAATGTAATTGCTGTAAAGAATGCTAATCAGCCGGCTCATGAGGTTAATCCCGAAGAAATACTTCAGGTTAATTCAACGCTGATTATTATGGTTTCTGATTCATCACTTAAAAAACTCAGATAGAGGAAGCTTAAATGAAGAAAGTTATTGTTGTAGGTGGTGGCGCTGCCGGTATGATGGCAGCTATTACTGCGGCAAAAAAATGTGAAGTAATACTTATAGAAAAGAATGACAGACTTGGAAAAAAGCTTTTCATTACCGGCAAAGGCAGATGCAATCTTACAAATGCCTGTGAAAGTGACAGATTTTTCCAGAGTGTTACTACAAACTCCAAGTTTATGTATAGTGCCTTTTATAGCTTTGATAATAATATGACGATGAGTTTTTTTGAAGATGCAGGACTTCCGCTTAAGGTAGAACGAGGTGACAGAGTATTTCCTGTAAGTGACCATTCGTCTGATGTAATAGGCGTATTAAAAACACTTATTAACAGAAATTCCAATATTAAACTAATGCTCAATACAAGAATTTCAGATATTATTATTGATAATGGTAAGGTTATTGGCGTATTGCTAGATAAAGGTGAAAAAATATATAGTGATTATGTAATAGTTTGTACAGGTGGTATATCATATCCTCTTACCGGTTCTACCGGTGATGGCTATATATTTGCTGAAAATGCAGGACATAAGGTGATTATGACACAACCGTCACTTGTTCCTTTTAATATAAAGGAATCCTTCTGCAAGGATATGATGGGATTATCTTTAAAAAATGTTGCTTTAAATGTAATATGCGGTAAAAAGAGGGTATTTTGCGAGCAGGGCGAATTATTATTTACTCATTTTGGAATAAGCGGTCCACTTGTAATAAAAGCATCAGCATATATTCATAAATATCTTGGTAAAGAGTTAAGAATGTATATTGATTTGAAGCCTGCACTTTCTGAAGATGAGCTTGATGTTCGTATAACAAAGGATTTTAATAAATACATTAATAAGAATTTTAACAATGCTCTTAATGATTTACTCCCACAAAAGCTTATTAATCCGATAGTTGAATTATCAGGAATTGACCCATTTAAAAAAGTAAATTCTATTACTAAAGAAGAGAGATTTCGACTCGTAAGAACAATAAAAGAGTTTGAGCTTACATTTGTATCTCTTAGAGGATATGAAGAAGCAATTATTACAAAAGGTGGGGTAAATGTTAAAGAGATTAATCCATCTTCAATGGAATCAAAGCTTGTAAAAGGTTTATATTTTGCCGGAGAGGTTCTTGATGTTGATGCAATAACAGGAGGATTCAATCTACAGGTTGCCTGGTCGACGGGAAGACTTGCAGGGCTTAGTGTTGCAGAGGAAAGTGAGGAAAATTAATAATGAATATTGCTATTGATGGACCTGCAGGAGCAGGCAAAAGTACAATTGCTAAATTAGTTGCAAAGGAGCTTGGATTTATTTATGTAGATACAGGTGCGATGTATCGCAGTATTGCACTTTATCTTATTAATAATCAAATAGATATTTCAGATGTTAATTTGGTTAGTGAATGTATTTCACCTATATCAATAGAGATAAAATATGAAAATGACATACAACAGATTTACTTAAATGGTGACAATGTTACTTCAAGGCTTCGTGAAGAGTCAGTCGGTAATATGGCATCAAAATCATCTGCGTTACCTTGTGTTAGAGCTAAGCTGCTTGATTTACAAAGACAGCTTGCTAATGATTATAATGTTGTAATGGATGGAAGGGATATTGGAACAAATATACTTCCTAATGCTGAATTAAAGATATATCTTACAGCTTCATCAAAGGTACGTGCAAATAGACGTTATGATGAGCTTGTATTAAAGGGAGATAATCCTGATATTGATAAAATCGAGCAGGATATTATTACGCGTGATAAGCAGGATATGGAGAGGGAGATAGCTCCTCTTAAGCAGGCAGAGGATGCTGTATTTATTGATAGCTCAGACATGAGTATTGATGAAGTTGTGAAGGTAATTATTAATTATGCGAGAAGAAGATAATATAAAGGAGCTTATTAATGGAAGTTATTCTTGCTAAGTCAGCAGGTTTTTGCTTTGGCGTACAAAGAGCTGTTGATACTGCTTATAATTATGCTAAGGATAATAAAGATAATAATAGTGTATATACCTTTGGACCAATAATTCATAATGAAGAAGTTGTAAAAGATTTAAAGAATAAAGGTATTGATGTTATTGAGACTAAGGAAGAACTTATGAAGCTTGATAATGGAAAGGTCATTATAAGATCACACGGAGCTTCTAAGGATATATATGATTTTTTAAATGAAAAAAGTATAGAGATAATAGATGCAACATGTCCGTTTGTAAAAAAGATTCATAATATTGCAAATGAGGATAGTAATAAGGGCAAAATAATAATTATTATTGGTGACAAGAAGCATCCTGAGGTAGAGGGAATTGTCGGATGGTGTGTAAAAGAACCAATAATCATTGATTCTGTTGAATTAGCTGAAAAATATTTGGACGCTTTAGATGATTGTGCCTTGAATGCTGAATATAGTGTTGTATCTCAAACGACGTTTAATTACAAGAAATTTAAAGATATTGTTGATATTATTCGAAAAAAATTGTATAATGTTACTGTTTATGAGACTATTTGTAATGCTACATCCGTAAGACAGAAAGAAGCTAAAGAGATAGCTTCGTCTGTAGATGCAATGATTGTTATAGGTGGTCGTCATAGTTCAAATACTCAGAAGCTATATGATATTAGCAAAAAAGAATGTGAGAATACTTACTATATACAGACACTCGTTGATTTGGATTTGACTACTTTTGAATCCGTTAGTAGGGTAGGTATTACGGCTGGGGCATCTACCCCAAATTATATTATTAAGGAGGTTCATAGTAGCATGGCAGAGTTAAGTTTTGAGCAGATGTTAGAAAATGATGAGAGCAAAGCATCCATCAGACAGGGGGAGATAGTTGACGGTACTGTTATTGGCGTTAAGGCTGATGAGATAGTAGTTGATATCAAGTATAAGTCAGATGGTATTATTACCAGATCTGAATATACTAATACTCCTAATGTGGATTTAAGTGAACTTGTTAAGGTTGGCGATCCTATTACTGTTAAGGTTATTAAGACTAATGATGGTGAGGGTC
>JAEDHX010000073.1 GCA_016296785.1 Coprococcus sp.
GGACGTCTGCGGACTATGCCTAAGGGAGTTGGATGCGTCCGGCTTCCTTTTTTTAATGCTTTGACTAAAGGTACACACAAGAACAACCTGTGTGTACTTTTACTTTACCTGTATCATACCCCTCTCCCGTCCATTTTCAGTTCGCCCACCTACCTTCAAATGAGCCGTGATACATCCGCACTGAGGTTTCAGATGCACCGGCAGCTACTGTTTCCAACTTGAGCTGTTTTGCATCATACCCACCACTTCCTGATGCTTGTCGGAATGGGTCGGTAGGGAATGCCCCAAGTGGTAGGGATGCTACTTGGGGTGTTTTGTTTGTTGTAGCCAAGTTTAGCAGATGATATAATAGGGACATGAGTGCAAGGGTTATGCAAAGAAATTAATGACAATGATACTTGAAGATGCTACAGCACAAGATGTCAGCGTTATTGAATTAAAATCAACAGAGGATGGATATTTGCTTTATAAATCTGTTGGTTTTGAGGATGTTGTCAAGTATCATAATATGAAAATTGTGCTTCAATGATTGTTGTGGAGGTGTCACATGGAAGAAAAAATTACCTTATGTGGAGATAATTGCATAGAGTGTCCCAGATACAATGCGCATAGTGAGGAAGAACTTCAGAATGTGGCAGAGTTATGGTATCGGGTAGGCTGGCGAGACTGCGTTGTATCCAACGAAGAAATTAGATGTGAAGGCTGTTCTTCACATAAACAGTGTACATATCATTTGGTAGAATGCACAAAGGAGCATAATGTAGATAAATGCAATCAGTGTGCGGAATTTCCATGTGAGAAGATTAGTAGTATGTTGGAGCGTTCTAAGGAATATCAGAAACGATGTAAAGAGGTCTGTTCGGGTGCAGAGTACGATATGCTGGAGAAAGCATTTTTTGATAAGGAAAACAATTTGAGGAAGTAGAGAGAATAATATCGAAGCTATTTATGTAAGACATGATGATGGTGCCGGTGAGGAATTTGAGGCCGAACTTATTTTGATAGATCTAAAGGATAATGTAAAAGAGGACGACAATGTAAAGATAGCAGAGTTTTGTTCGGTATTGGTATGAAACTCGCAATGGGGACAGGTCCCGTGGCTAAAATCCGAAGTTCGTACGGTATATTTTTTAGCCACGGGACCTGTCCCCATTGCGAGTAATTGATTTGAATTAAGACGTGTGATATAATCGGAATAGGTAAAGGCAAGCAGCAAAGCTGAGGGGAGTTAATAAATGAAACATAATTCAATAAGCAAAAGGGTAATTAAATGGATATGTTGTGTGTGGCTAATAATGCTGTTGTTTACCGGTTGTTCTTTTTCGGAATATGATAAGAGTAATAAAGAGGCACAAAAAGAGGCTAAGAAAATTGAGGAAAGATATTCATCAGAGTGTGAACAGGCGATACGAGATGCGTTCGGTGATGATATAAAGATTAAAGATATTGAATGTGAGATAGATACATTTCTTGATGCAACTTTTTCTCTTCCTTCTATTGCCAAAGCATCGGACATTCTAAAGGTTGATTTTAAGAAGGATGGCAAATCCTTTATCGCCTTCTATAATATTGTATCCAAAGAAATTAAAAGTGATTATAATACAGAATTAATAAAGCAAGATATTGAGAGATATTTTAGCAAATATGTAAAGATTGATTTCTTTATGCTTATGAATTCTTCATTTGAGGATGCCTCATTTGGTGTAAATGAGATATCTTTGGATACTTTAAATAAAGAATCGGGCTTGATATTTGTTCTATATACGAATGATGATATTATGCTTATTCCAACGAGTGTGCTTGAGGAGATTAATTCAAAAATGAGTACTTACTGGCAGTTTAAGATTGTTCAGACGAAGGAGAGTGCAAGTTATCCAAATGTTACTAATATCAGCCTTTGCTACGAGGATGTTCCGGTTAAGTGTGATAATGAAGGAAATGCACAAAATGCCTTTGAGATATTGGGTATTATAAAGACTGTCAATATATTTGATGGTTATGTAAATATTCTGGATAAGAATAATGGGAGGGTATATAGTACACCCCATTAAATACAACTTCCTATATGTCATAATTGTATTTTTTTAAGTACATGACAAATGCAATTTACAATACGAAAAAAAAGGTTTACACTCACATTAGTATTAAATATTTATAAAAAGAGGGAGATGGTTTTTTGGAAGATTTGGCAAAAGACCTGGTGGAAGAGCTTAACTGTGAAACGGTATTTACCATACCGATTTTTGGTGGTATTGAAGTATCGGAATCAGTTGTAGTTACATGGATTATTATGGCTGTTTTGGTTCTTGTGGCAATTATTCTGACACGAAACATGAGAATAGACCATATTAGTAAACGTCAGGCAATCGCAGAGCTGATTGTAACTAAGCTTACAGGCATGGTTGAGAATATGATAGGACCAAAGGGTAGGTCGTATGTGCCTTATTTGACAACAGTGCTTCTGTATATAGGTGTGTCAAATATAATCGGACTATTTGGATTCAAGTCTCCGACAAAGGACTTGAATGTCACGATAGCACTTTCGATAATGAGCATTGTTTTAGTTGAGGCGGCGGGAATATACCACTTAGGTGTTAAAAAGTGGCTTCATAAATTTGTTGAGCCGGTCGCAGTTGTAACGCCTATTAATATATTAGAGGTGTTTACAAGGCCGCTTTCGCTTTGTATGCGTCTTTTTGGTAATGTGTTAGGTGCATTCGTTATAATGGAGCTTATAAAGAAGGTTGTGCCTCTTGTATTGCCTGCCGTATTTAGTATGTATTTTGACTTGTTTGACGGTTTGCTTCAGGCATACGTATTTGTCTTTTTGACATCGTTATATATAAGTGAAGAAATAGAAGCATAGTATACAAAATAAACAAAGATGCCAAATTAACAGAGATACTGATTTTACAAAGATACTAAGTAAACAAAGATATCAAAAGAATAATCATATTTAATTAAAAGGAGAAAATTATTATGAGTACATTAATAGCAATTGGAGCAGGAATCGCAGTATTAACAGCAATTGGTGCCGGTATTGGTATAGGTATAGCAACAGCTAAGGCAACTGAGGCTATTGCAAGACAGCCGGAGGCTGAGGGTAAGATTAATAAGACACTTATTCTTGGTTGTGCACTTGCAGAGGCAACAGCAATCTATGGATTTGTTATTGCCCTTCTGATTATCCTTATACTGAAATAACAAAAGAAAGGCGTGGTGGCATCATGCTTCGTATTGATTGGAATTTACTTTTTACAATTATAAATTTGCTTTTGCTTTTTGTATTAATGCGTATATTCCTGTTTAAACCGGTACAGAAGATTATTGCGGCAAGACAGGAGGAGGCTGACAGGAGATTTAAGGAAGCTGATGAGAGTAAACAGGAAGCAGAAGAATTAAAGCAGCAGTATGAGGCTTCTCTTGCAAATGCTGAGGAAGAGAAGAAGCAGGTTTTGCTTGAGGCTAGAAAGTCTGCTGATGCTGAATATAAGAGAATAGTTTCTGCAGCTGAAAGTGCAGCTAGTAAGGTTAAATCGGATGCTGCCAGAGAAGCTGAGAATCAAAAGGCTCAGATTCTTAAGAAAGCAGAAAAAGAGATTACTGATATGGTTGTTGATGCAACTATTAAGGTAGTGGCAGAGAAAAAGGGTGCAGCAGTAGATAGTGCACTATATGATAAATTTTTAGATAAAGCAGGTGATGAATCGTGATACGGGCAGCAATGGATTATGCGGCAGATTTGAAGCAGCTTGATGATGCAAAGACAAATCTGCAAAAGGTAAGGGATATTCTTGCGGCAGTGCCGCAGATACGCGAAGATTTTGAGAATCCGACTGTATCATTGGAAAAGAAGCATCTGGTTATTGAACATGTATTTCCAAAGGAAATCCGTAATTTTTTGAAGCTGTTGTGTGACAACGGCGATTTTTCGATGCTCAAAGAAATTGAAGAGGCTTATTTGCAGCTTCTTAATACACCGGAGAGGGTAGATGAGAAGGCAACTCTTATATATGTGACTCCGCCTTCCGAGGAGCAGCTTGCCGGTATTCGTAAGTTTTTGATAAAAGAGAGCAATAATCCTGATGTGGAAATTGTATGCAGCGAGGATGAGTCAATTGGCAGCGGATTTATTCTGCGCGTCGGTAATAAGGAGTTTGACTGGAGCGAACAGGGACGAATGGAACAGCTCCAAAGAAAGCTTCAGAATTCCTTTGCGGGCAAGAAAGCTAATACTATAAGTGAAGAGCATATTATTTCTATTCTTCGTACAGATATTCATGAGTTTGAGCTTGAGGCAAAGAATAAGGAAATAGGTGTTGTAAACTGGGTTGGTGACGGAATTGCAAATGTTGACGGAATTGACCATGCATTTTATGGCGAGATTGTCTTATTTGACTGTGGCATTAAGGGAATGGTACTTGATGTCAGAAGAGATGAAATAGGTGTAATACTATTTGGCCGAGATAAGGATGTTAAGGAAGGCAGCCGTGTAACCCGTACAGGAAAAATGGCAGGCATGCCTGTTGGTGAAGGCTTCCTTGGAAGAATTGTGGATGCACTTGGTAATCCTATAGATGGACAGGGAGATATTGCACAGGAGGGATACAGACCTGTAGAAAATCCTGCACCCGGTATTGTTGACCGAGAATCTGTATCTGTACCAATGGAAACAGGTATTTTGTCTATTGATTCCATGTTCCCTATTGGACGTGGACAAAGAGAGCTTATTATTGGTGACAGGCAGACAGGAAAGACCTCCATTGCAATAGATACAATCCTCAATCAGAAGGGTAAGGATGTTGTTTGTATATATGTTGCAATAGGCCAGAAGGCATCAACTATTGCAAAGCTTGTAAATACATTAAAGATAAATGATGCAATGGAATATACTACAGTTGTATGTGCAACGGCAGCGACTCCGGCGCCACTTCAGTATATTGCGCCATATTCAGCTACGGCACTTGCGGAGTATTTCATGTATCAGGGAAGAGATGTTCTTATTGTATATGATGATTTGTCAAAGCATGCAGTTGCATATCGTGCAATTTCTCTTTTGCTTGAGCGTTCACCGGGACGTGAGGCATATCCCGGAGATGTATTCTATCTGCATTCAAGGTTGCTTGAACGTTCTTCAAGAATTACTAAGGCAGCAGGTGGCGGTTCAATAACGGCACTTCCTATTATTGAAACGCAGGCAGGAGATGTATCGGCATATATACCTACAAATGTAATTTCAATAACAGATGGTCAGATTTATCTTGAAAGTGAGCTGTTCTTTGCAGGTCAAAGACCGGCTGTTAATGTTGGACTCTCTGTTTCCCGTGTAGGTGGTGCGGCACAGACTAAGGCAATGAAGAAGGCAGCAGGAAGTATTCGTATTGATTTGGCACAGTTTAGGGAGATGGAGGTATTCACCCAGTTCTCTGCTGACCTTGATGAAGGTACAAAGAAACAGCTTGCACATGGAAACGCACTTATGGAGCTGTTAAAACAGCCGCTTGGTCATCCGTTTTCAATGGCAGAGCAGGTTATTACGCTGGTTGCTGCGAATGCACATATATTCAGTGACCTTACAATAGACAAAATTAAATCCTTCCGTCTTATGATGCTTGAGGATTTCTCAGCAAATCATGCTGACATAATCGAAAGACTTAATTCTACAAAGGATTTGGCTGATGATACTAGAGAGGCTATAGTCTTAGCTGCGTCAGAGTTTAAGAACAGGTTTTTGTCAGAGGAAGAATAGATAACGGAGGAAAGCTATGGCGAATGCAAGAGAAATTTCCACCCGAATAAAGAGTATCAAGGATACGATGAAGATTACAAAGGCGATGTATATGATGTCGTCCATGAAGCTTAGAAAGGCAAAACAAAAGCTAGAGAATACTGAACCATATTTTTATGGGCTTCAGGAGCAGATTTCTGATATTTTATTGCATTTTCCTGATATGCAGCATTTGTTTTTTGATAACCGTGGTAAGGATTTGTTAGAGGATAAGAAACGCCGTGCATTTATCGTGATTACAGGAGATAAGGGCATGGCCGGTGCATATAACCACAATGTTATTAAGAAGGCTCAGGAACTGATTGACGAAGCTGATTCTTACAGATTATTTGTCGTAGGCGAATTAGGAAGACATTTTTTTGCAAGTCAGGGGTACAAGCTTGAGGATAATTTTTGTTATTCTGCTAATAACCCATCCATTCATCGTGCCAGAATGATAACTGAGAATATAGTTGAACGATATAAGAACGAAGAATTTGATGAGGTATATGTAGTATTTACCGGTATGGTGAACAGTATAAAGGAAGAGGTTATCGTACAGGAGATTCTTCCGCTTAAGACTCATCAGTTTATTAAGAATGAATTACTTGAGCAATCACAGAAGGGTTTAGGTAATTCAGATAAGGAAGTGGCTATGGAGGCCGATGACTGGTTTCTTATATATCCTTCACCAAGGAAGGTACTTGAGAAGCTGGTTTATAACTATGTAACGGGATTTGTGTATGGTGCGCTTGTTGAGTCCTCTGCCAGCGAGGAAAATGCGCGTATGATGGCCATGCAGTCGGCAACGGATAACGCAAACGAGATGCTAAGAGAGCTACAGGTAGAGTATAACCGTATAAGACAGGCTGCAATAACACAAGAGATTACAGAGGTTATTGGTGGTGCTAAGGCGCTTAGAAATAAAAAGAAGAAGCAAGCGAGGTGAGATAAAGCATGATAGAGAATAAGGGAAAAATTGTTCAGGTATCAGGCCCTGTTGTTGATGTAGAATTTGCTGACGGCAATTTGCCTTCAATAAGGGATGCATTATATGTAATGAACAATAATAAAAAATGTGTGATGGAGGTATCACAGCACGTAGGTCATAATGTAGTTCGTTGTATCATGCTTGCTGCAAGTGAGGGATTATGCAGAGATATGGAGGTCGTAGCGACAGGAGACGGAATAAGCGTTCCTGTTGGAGAATGTACCCTTGGAAGATTATTCAATGTGCTTGGTGAAACACTTGATGATAAAGAGAGTCTTGAGAATGAAGAGCATTGGTGTATTCATAGGGAGCCACCTTCATTTGCAGAACAGAGTCCTGTTGCTTCAATGCTTATTACAGGTATTAAGGTTATTGATTTGCTTGCACCTTATGCAAAAGGTGGAAAAATAGGCTTGTTTGGTGGCGCCGGTGTTGGTAAGACTGTTTTGATTCAGGAGCTTATTCATAATATAGCGACTGTAAGCGGTGGTTATTCTATATTCACTGGTGTAGGAGAGCGTTCGAGGGAAGGAAATGACCTTTGGAATGAGATGAAGGAATCCGGCGTACTTGATAAGACTGCTCTTGTATTTGGCCAGATGAATGAGTCGCCGGGTGCACGTATGAGAGTAGCAGAGACAGGACTTACTATGGCTGAGTATTTCAGAGATGTTAATAAACAGGATGTATTGCTGTTTATAGATAATATATTCCGTTTTATCCAGGCGGGCTCAGAGGTATCTGCACTTCTTGGACGTATGCCTTCAGCAGTTGGATATCAGCCAACTCTAGCAAATGAGCTGGGCGAGCTTCAGGAGCGTATTGCATCTACTAAGGATGGTTCTGTTACATCTGTACAGGCTGTATATGTGCCTGCAGATGACCTTACTGATCCTGCTCCCGCGACAACCTTCTCACATCTTGATGCAACTACTGTTCTTTCGCGTAAGATAGTTGAGCAGGGTATTTATCCTGCAGTTGACCCACTTGAATCAACATCAAGAATTCTTGAGCCGGACGTTGTGGGAGAAGAGCATTATAATGTTGCAAGAAGAGTTCAGGAAACTCTTCAGAAATATAAGGAGTTGCAGGATATTATTGCCATTCTTGGTATGGAGGAGCTTTCTGATGAGGATAAGCAGACAGTATATCGTGCAAGGAAGGTACAGAGATTCTTGTCACAGCCATTTCATGTTGCAGAGAATTTCACAAATGTTAAAGGTGTATTTGTTCCTATATCAGAAACAATACGAGGATTTAAGGCAATTTTAGATGGCGAGATGGATGAATATCCGGAGGCAGCTTTCTTTAATGTCGGAACTATAGATGATGTAAAGCGTAAGGCTGAATCATTAAAATAGACGGATAATTGTTTGTTACTTTGAGAGGATGGTTAGATGAATACATTTACTTTAAAAGTAATTGCGTGTGACAGGGTTTTTTATGAAGGTCCATGTGAGATAATGAAATTTCCGGGGTATGATGGTCAGATGGCTGTTATGGCCCATCATGAGAATATGACAACTTCTATTGAGGTTGGTGAGATTCAATTTCGTACTCCTGATGGAGTAAATCATGTGGCTATTGTTTCTGATGGCCTTATTCAGGTCAAGAATAATCAGGTAAATGTTATTGTTTATTCGGCAGAACGCCCTGATGAAATCGATGCATTCCGTGCTCAGGCAGCTAAAGAGAGAGCACTTGAGCAGATGCAGCAAAAACAAAGTATTATAGAATACCACATTTCAAGAGCCTCGCTTTCAAGGGCTATGGCAAGGCTCTCAGGTCATGACAGGTATGTATCAAAATAATAATAGCTTATGTAAATGACAGGACTATTTATCTGCATCAACACAGATGATGGTCTTGTCTTTTTTATATGCCTCCGGTATATCTCCTGCTGTTATTATGCAGGCATTTTTATATTCGGCAAAACAAACTGATGCTGTAAGGTCAAATTTTGTGTGATCACATAGTACGTATGGAGATAAACTCCTTGAAAGAGCGCACTCTTTTATTTTCGCTTCTTCAGGGTCAGGAGTTGTAAATCCGTCTGAATGGTTAACGGCATTAGTTCCAAAGAAACCTATAGAAAAATGATATTTCATCAAAGCTTCGTAGCAATCACTTCCAACAAGCGCTTCTGTCATAGATTTCAGACGTCCGCCTGTAAGATATACCTGGTATCCTTTTGATGCGAGCTTTTGTGCATGAGCTACTGCATTTGTTACAAAGGATACATTAGGAGTATCAATATAATCAATAATATAAGAAGTGGTTGTACCTGAATCTAGAAATACTAAATCATTTGCGTGAATAAGAGAAGCAGCATATTTGGCAATCGCTCTCTTGTCTTCAACATTCTCATTCTCACGTTCTGCAACCTTGTTATCATAAGCAATTTGTTTCTTGAGGGATACTGCACCACCATGAACCTTAGATATAAGGCCTTTGCCGTTCATCTCAGTTAGGTCTCTCCTGATAGTTGCTTCTGATGCATCAAATAACTGCATAAGCGTTGTTGTGCTTACTGCATGGTTTTTATTTATATATTCAAGTATGGATGCTTGTCTTTCTGTTGGTAACATATGCTCCTCC
>JAEDHX010000074.1 GCA_016296785.1 Coprococcus sp.
TCAATGCCCGCAATATCAGCAAGAGATATTGCAGCATTTTGGTCTGTTAAAGTACATGTAGGTGATTTAAAAACAAGCGTATCTGATAAAATAGCTGAACAAAGAATACCGGCTATTTGGCGGTCCGGTATTACGCCTTGCTCCTGATACATCTGATATACTATTGTGGCCGTACATCCAAGTGGCTGATTGCGGAAATACACAGGCATCCTAGTCTGAATATTAGCTATTCTGTGATGATCAATAATCTCAAGTATTTCAGCTTCTTCAACACCATCAACTGATTGGGTTCTTTCGTTATGATCTACAAGAACTAATTGTTTTTTTCTGGCGTTAATGAAGTTACGCCTTGATACAAGCCCTTTGTAATTACCATTTTCATCAATAACAGGAAAATATCTGACTCTTGTTTTGGCCATAACAGATTTCAATGAATCAATTGTATCATCCTCATAAAAGGTCATAATATTATCCTTGATCATAAAATACTTTATTGGTATACTCTGTCCTATTAGTCTGGCAACCTTATATGTGTCATTCTTTGTAATTAAAACAGCGCAATCATTATCCTTTGCCATAGCTAAAATATCATCAGATATCTTATCAACTAAGCACACTATTATCATAGCCGCTTTACACTTTATTGCAGCGATTTGAGCAGATTCCCTATCACTTAGTATTACAATATCATTTTCATGAATATGCTGCTCCATAAGCTCAATATGAGCTGTTCCTATTACTACCTTGCCGTTTGGTACATATGAATGAGGATTGCCATTTATTAGTGTTCCACCAATTGTATTTGCAATCTGACTGAATTTAGTACGGGAAATATGGAGTATATTCTCATTTTCTTCAAGCATATATGCTTCAGCAATATCTCCAACTGTAAGAATTCCAATAACTTTATCATTTTTGATTACAGGAAGTGTTGTAGCATCATTATTTTGCATTATCTCAAATGCTTTCTTCATGGTAATTTCACCAGATACACCATCAACAAGTCTGTATGCAATATCCTTAACCTGAGTATTAACATCCTTCACAAGTTCAGGTATAGGAACATCAAAGTAATTCAATACAAATTCAGTCTCTTTATTGATATTACCGGCTCTTTTTGGTATATATTTCTTTTCACTAATATTCTTAAGTGCTGCATATGCTATTGCTGAACAAATAGAATCAGTATCAGGATTTTTATGGCCAATTACAAAAACCTCATCCTTTGGTACATTATGCATAAGTAATACCTCCTGAATATAAAATACTAAGGACAAAGTGATTTTCACTCTGCCCCTAATCTAACACAATTTAAACATTTCTTCAATCAGTGTTTATCAATATATACTATTATAATTCACCAATATCAACAAGTGACAACTTTCCACTTCCTGCAGTTTCAAGACTTGTAAGAAGTGCGTTTGCAGTATCAAGACTTGTTAGTACTGTAACGCCTGTTTCTACGGCATGACGTCTTATAATAAAGCCATCCTTACTTCTCTCTATACCCTGTGATGGGGTATCAATTATCAAATCTATTTCATGACTTAATATTAAATCAAGAAGATTTGGAGAAGGTGCTTCCACCTTATTAATAAACTTTGCAGGGATATTATTTTCATTTAATACTCTGCAGGTGCTTCTTGTTGAATATATCTCATATCCTAACGCAGTAAATCTTCTCGCAATATCAATTGCATCCATCTTATCAGAATCCTTTACTGTAAGAATCATCTTTTTTGTTCTAGGAAGGTTTACACCGGCGCCAAGAAAAGCTTTATATAGTGCTTCATTATAATCCTTAGATATTCCCAGGCACTCTCCTGTTGATTTCATCTCCGGACCAAGACTTATCTCGGCTCCTCTGATTTTCTCAAATGAGAATACAGGCATCTTAATAGCGAAATATCCGGCTTCAGGCTGAAGACCCGGTTCATATCCCATATCTCTAATCTTCTCACCTGTAATAACTCTTGTTGCCAAATCAACAATAGGAATACCGGTTACCTTACTTATATATGGAACAGTACGGCTTGAACGTGGGTTAACCTCTATTACATATACCTCTTCACCATATGCAATAAACTGAATATTTATTAATCCTATTACATGAAGACTATTTGCAAGTTTCTTTGTATAATCTTCAATAATTCTCTTTATTTTTGGAGATATTGTCTGTGCAGGATATACCGATATACTGTCTCCGGAATGAATTCCGGCTCTTTCAACATGCTCCATAATACCCGGAATAAGTATATCTTCACCATCACAGACGGCATCAACCTCAACCTCCTTGCCCATAATATATTTATCAACAAGAATTGGGTGCTCCTGTGTGTGTCTGTTAATAATATCCATGAATTCAATTATATCTTTATCGGATATAGCAATCTGCATTCCCTGACCTCCAAGTACATACGAAGGTCTAACAAGCACAGGATATCCAAGCTCATTTGCAGCTGCAAGTGCTTCCTCACAGGTAAATACGGTTTTTCCGGCAGGTCTTGGTATACAACACTCTTCAAGGATTGCATCAAAAAGCTCTCTATCTTCTGCAGCATCTACATTCTCTGCACTTGTTCCAAGAATAGGCACTCCCATATCCATAAGAGCCTCTGTCAACTTAATTGCCGTTTGTCCTCCAAACTGTACAACAGCTCCATCAGGCTTCTCAAGATTTACTATTGATTCAACATCTTCAACAGTAAGAGGTTCAAAATACAGCTTGTCAGCAATATCAAAATCAGTACTAACTGTCTCAGGATTATTGTTTACAATAATAGTCTGATATCCCTTCTTAGAGAAAGCCCATGTGCTATGAACTGAGCAATAGTCAAATTCAATACCTTGTCCAATTCTAATAGGACCTGAACCAAGAACCATTACTTTTTTTACACTATGGTCCTCACTAACCTCATTTTCGCCATCAAAGCATGAATAGTAATATGGTGTTGCAGCATCAAATTCAGCAGCACAGGTATCAACCATTTTATAGGCCGCATTTATACCATATGAGTATCTAAGCTGTCTAATCTCCTTCTCAGGTCTGTTAGTTAGTCTGCCAATTACCTTGTCAGGGAATTCAAGACGCTTTATTTTCTTCATAAGTTCCTTTGAAATATCTCCCTTTGAGTCAATAATTGCTTTTTCTGCTAATACAAGGTTACTAATCTTGTCAATAAACCATTTGTCTATCTTAGTAATATCATGTATCACATCATATGAAATACCTCTTCTGATACACTCGGCAATAACATAGATACGTCTGTCATCAACCTTATGAAGCATATCAAGAACCTGTTCATCCGTCTTATCCTTATATCTGCTAGACCATAACGAATCTACATGCTGTTCCAGTGAACGAAGAGCCTTCATAAGAGCACCTTCAAAATTAGTACATATACTCATTACCTCGCCAGTTGCTTTCATCTGTGTTGTTAAGTCGTGATCAGCTGCAATAAACTTATCAAAAGGCAGTCTTGGTATCTTTACAACAACATAATCAAGTGTAGGTTCAAAGCTGGCAAATGTCTTCTTTGTAATAGCATTTTGTATCTCATCCAGATTATAACCAAGTGCAATCTTTGCAGACACTTTAGCTATTGGGTATCCTGTAGCTTTTGATGCAAGTGCAGAAGATCTGCTTACTCTAGGATTAACTTCAATTACACAATACTCAAAGGTAGTTGGATGAAGTGCAAACTGTACATTACAGCCACCTTTAATATTGAGCTCAGAAATAATATTAAGTGCTGAGCTTCTAAGCATCTGGTACTCCTTATCTCCAAGAGTCTGTGATGGTGCAACTACTATAGAGTCACCTGTATGAACACCAACAGGATCAAGGTTTTCCATATTACATACGGTAATACAAGTACCATTTGAATCACGCATTACCTCATATTCTATTTCCTTCCAGCCTGCAATGCATCTTTCTACAAGGACCTGACCAACACGTGATAATCTAAGACCATTCATTAGTATCTCAACAAACTCTTCTTCATTTGAAGCAATTCCACCACCAGATCCGCCTAATGTATATGCCGGTCTAAGAACAACCGGATAACCAATCTTTGCAACAAAATCAAGACCTCCTTGAACAGTAGTTACAACCTCCGAGGGTGCAACAGGCTCATTGATTTTCTCCATTGTCTTTTTAAACTCTAATCTATCCTCAGCTTTCTTAATTGTTGTTGATGAGGTTCCAATAAGCATTACATCATGCTCTCTTAGAAAGCCGGATTCTTCAAGCTCCATGGCAATATTTAGGGCAGCCTGTCCACCAAGTGTTGGCAAAAGACTGTCAGGCTTTTCTTTTTCGATTACAGCCTTTACTACATCAGCTGTTAACGGCTCAATATACACCTTATCTGCAATATCCTTATCTGTCATAATTGTTGCAGGGTTTGAGTTAATCAAAACAACACACAGACCTTCTTCTTTAAGGGAACGGCAAGCCTGAGTTCCGGCATAGTCAAACTCTGCCGCCTGACCAATAACAATAGGTCCTGAACCAATAACTACTACTTTTTTAATATTAGGATTCTTTGGCATTATTTTGACACCTCCATCATATTCATAAATGTATCAAACAAAAAGCCTGTATCAAGTGGTCCGGCACATGCTTCCGGATGAAATTGTACAGTCTGAGTATTCTTTCCAAGATAATGAACACCTTCTACAGTGCCATCATTTACATTAACAAAGCTAACCTCAGCAATCTTTCTGTCAAGACTATCCTCCTTGACCATATACCCATGATTCTGTGTGGAAATATATACTTTTCCGGTTTTCATATCTCTAACAGGATGATTTGCACCTCTGTGTCCATATTTCATTTTTTCTGTATCTCCACCATTTGCAAGTGCAAGCAACTGGTGACCAAGACATATAGCAAAAATAGGAATATCAGTATCGAATAGCTTTTTAACTTCTTTTATAGTAGTTTTACAAGATTTAGGATCACCGGGACCATTAGTAAGCATTATACCATCAGGTGAATCGGAAAGAATTTCTTCAGCAGGAGTTTCTGCCGGATATACCATGACATGACAGCCACGATTTACAAGAGATTTTACAATATTTTTCTTAACACCAAGATCAACAACAGCGACACGATAACCATCGCCAGGGAAAACCATTTTTTTCTTACAGGTTACATCAAGAACAACATGACCCATATCCCATTCTTTAATCCTTTTTATAGAATCTTCAAGGACAAAATTCTCATCAGTTGTAATCATACCCTTCATAACACCTTTGTTACGAAGAATTTTTGTAAGTGCTCTCGTATCAATACCTTCAATACCTGTAATATTCTGAGCAACTAAGAATTCATTTATACTAATTTCACTTCTGAAATTACTTGGCACCTTACAGAGCTCTCTAACAATAAATCCGGACTGCCATGGTCTTTCAGCCTCCATATCCTCATGACACACTCCATAATTACCAATAAGCGGATATGTCATGCATACTGATTGTCCGGCATAAGAAGGATCTGTCAGGACTTCGAGATAACCAGTCATTGAAGTATTAAATACAATCTCACTGATAATTTCTTTAGAAGAACCAATACTTTTTCCCTCGAAAACATGTCCATCTTCAAGTATCAAAAATGCTTTCATAAATCCCATTCCTTTCTTCATTTTCGATTTTTACTCAAAAAAAAAGAGTGAAACGGCGTTTTTACTTGTGAAAACGCACCTTTGCATCTCTTTTTCATGATTTTTACAAATTTTATCACATTTGTTTTCTATATACAACATATTTTTAATATTTTTTTCTGCTAAATTCGCAACCACAAAAATCCTGACGGTATAAGCTATATTCCTTAGATAACTCTATAGATCTTTTATATCCATTTTTCTTTTTAAAATCACTAAACAGATATGTTATTCCATACTTCTTACCAAGCTCTATACCAATTTGATTTATCCAGGCTGCATTCTTATGTGGGCTGATAGATAACGTTGTTGTAAATAAATCATAATTATTCTTTACTGCATAAACAGCACTTTTTTCCATACGAAGCTTATAGCATTCGTAGCATCTTGCACCTCTTTCCGGCAAATTTTCCATTCCCCTTGCCATATTCAAAAATGCATCACTATCATGTTCTTCAAGCTTGGTATCAACAGTACTGTCCTTATATACAGATTCTACAAAACGAAATAATTCGTTATATCTTTTCATATATTCCTCATAATCAGTAATATTAGGATTATAAAAATACGCCGTTATATCAAAATACTTATGTAGGATTTCTAAACAATGACTGCTACATGGGGCACAGCAACAATGAAGAAGAAGTCTTTTATTACAAGATTCTTTAGATAATTCTTCTATTTGTCTTTCCATCATCATATAATAATTATTATTTTCACTCATATGAATCTCCTTTTTTGTAAAATAATAACAACAAAATACGTGATTTATATTGAAAATAGTAAATTTTGGGCATTTTGCCTAATTGACTTTGTTATATCTTTACAATATACTATAAATAGTTACTAAAATGTGTCAAAACCAGTAATAAATGGAGGTGTGAGCCATGACAGTTGAACAGGCAATCAAAAAGTATAAACTTGAGCCAGTTAGTGTCAATCTGGCAAAGGCTAAAGCAAAAGAACTCAACGTTGATGAAGTTCTGTATATGAATGTTCAGAAAAACAAATATGCATATATAGTACGTGATGCACGAGGAACAATGCTTTATTCCGATGAAAGAAGTCTATATACAAAACTCTATAAAGGTTTAAGAGTTACTCCTTTGGAGGTTAAATAATACAATAACCTTTAAGATATTGATACACACACTAAATTTTATGGGATGTATTTTTCCATATCCACTTCTCCCCTATGCGATATGGTATTATACATCCCATATTCTTTATATTATCTTATATAAAGGCAATTCTTCATTATATAAGAAATGACGAATACCATCATCAACAAATATTATTATCACTGATAATACCATCCAAAGCATGGAATATATAAGACATACCTGTCCCATGATATTTAAGGGAAGATATGAATAATCCCACACTCCTATTTTAAGTTTTATATTTACAATATATCCCGTAATGAATTCTAATAATGTAATTATTATGGAAGATATTATCATCTGCCATATAATACCAATATCACGTTTGACTTGATTAATTGCTCCGCATAATACTGTGCAAAAGCCGCCACATATAATCATTGAATAATGAGAATAATTCCTTGTAAATATTTCCATAAAATAGTATACCATTCCCCCGGTCAGAAAAATAGTAAGATATTTAAAAAAACAAATCTTCATAACAAAAACCCCGTACAACACAATATGTCATACTTTAGTATCTGTCATGAAGACTATTTTATTCTTATTATTCTTTAAATTTGCTTTTGAAGAAGTTATTAACATGCTCTAATGTGCTATCCTTCAGTTCCATATAGACAAATTCCATTTTATCCTTGCTATTTACAACAAATACATATACATCTTCATCATCATCATTCTCGCTGCAAGTAAAATCTCTAACCTTTATACTTGCATTGCCACTTGCTCTCTTTTCATTATCAAGATAGATAGAATCAGATTTTACAATAAATTTAACATCATTATTACAAAAATTATAAATTACCTTTCTTGATTTCTTTGCTGTAATTCTTGAAATCTCAATATCATCATTAACCATGATGTATTCATATTCAACATCTCTTATTGAAACTGAAAAGCAAATCAAAACAATTCCAATTACAACAAACAATATACCAAAACTCGAAGTAAGAATACCAAACATACCTAGAACTGTAAGTAATATTCCAATCACCATCAATACAATTGTGCCTCCAGGCGTCTTGGCTTTAATAATATATTCTGCATATCCATCCTTTAACATTAGTAAATCTCCTTTTATACCAATCCATTAATACATAGTATTTTATCATATAATAAATCATTTTGGAAACAATTATTCAAGATTTTATACATTATTCCTTTACCTTCTGCTACATGGGCATTATTAATTATTTCCCTTGAACATCTCCCAAATATTTCAATATTGGTTGGGTAATTAGTGATACCAAGAAGCTTATATATTATCAGAATATCACGTACGTCTTCATATGCTGAAATGTACTCAACACATTCGTAGGCATCTAAGTTCTTCATCATTCCAAACATTGAAATAAGCTTATTCTTACAGCATAAAGCATATGCCCTGCCACCTTCAGAAATGCATTGTTTGTCCAGCATTTCAAGATAATCTCTATCTCTTGGAATAAACAGATCATATCTGTCAATAAGCATATTATTAAAGTCATCAAGCATTATATCTGAGATATCATCAATTCCTATAATACAATAATTGCTTAAATCATCCTTTATTGTATAATTGGAAAGCAGCAGATCAAATGGAATCAAATAGCTTTTTTCAAGCAGTTCAAACCCCTGACCAATATAATACTCTTTTTTTTCAGGCATTAAGAATGTAAATAATTCACCTTTATTTCTTAAGTATTCAACACAGGCAGTCATAAGCTCTCTCATAATACCCTGATTTCTATACTCTTTTCTTGTGGCAACACCTACAATATAATGAGTATCGATGATCCTGCCACAATAATATACCTTATTTGGATTTAGATGTATCATGGACACAAGCTTATTTCCATCAAAAGCTCCAAATACAATATTGTATGGATATATATTATCAAAATAGAAATCCATATAGTCATCACTGTCGCCAAACGAAACAGACCAAAGCTCTCGAACTTCCAGAACATGTTGTTTATCTACTAATGAACATCTCATTAATTCCTCCTGCTACAACTGCTGCAGCCATTACAACCATCTGTATCAGCAATAACATCATAGCTATAACCTTCTATTGTTTCAAGCAGGCATACAGCCTGTGCACTTATTCCAAGCCCTTGACCGGTAAATCCCAGCTTTTCCTCAGTTGTAGCCTTGATGTTTACTCTATTTACATCAACTTCTAAAACCTTTGCAATATTATCTCTCATTTGATCAATATAAGGAGCAAGCTTAGGCTGTTGAGCAATAATTGTTGCATCAATATTACCAACAAAAAATAACTTTTCCTCTATAAGCTCTTTTACCTTAGCCAAAAGCACCATACTGTCAGCGCCCTTATACTGATTATCAGTATCAGGAAAATGCCTTCCTATATCACCAAGCGCTGCTGCACCAAG
>JAEDHX010000075.1 GCA_016296785.1 Coprococcus sp.
TGGTGGGTAAAGGACACAAAGTTTAAGTGGTTTTCTCATTTAGTTTTTTGTATAATATTACTTGATAGAGCATGAAGAAGCATAGTTCTGGCCAATTAGGTGCTCTTAATCCTTTTATGCGATTAAGATATGGTTGTTGCAGATGATATAATGAATAATATGGGGGACGTATGAAATTTATTGGAATAAGAAGAGTGTTTTCAACTCAGAATGAAGAGCAATATTCCACAATAGGTGCATTTTGGGATGAGATGTCTAAATTACATGGAATAGAGAATATTATGGGACTAGGTTGTAATTGGACGGATAAATCAATAGCTTACGAGTTTCTTTTTTTGTTGTAAGAATACAAGACACATGTTATAATGAGTGTGGTTTGTGTTTTTGACATTAATATTTGTTATCGGTTTGCGGCAAATAAAGGAGAAACAGCAGATATAACAGATATAATTAGTGAATATATAGTGAATATATGATGAATATCTTGATAATAGAATAAATACAGTTGAAAGGAGTACTTATACATGGAGAAAGCGTATAAGACAATGAAACACTCAGGTACATTAAGTATTTCGCTTGGTGTTATAACTATTGTTGTAGGACTTGTAACAGGAATACTATTACTGTCATCAGGTGGGGTTTTATTAAGAAACAAAAGACATATTGTTTGGTAGAAAACAATAACAGGTAAGGATAAGGGAAGCTATGCTTCCTTTTCTTTTTATTAATATTTATCTGATATACCGCATACAGATTATCATAGAGATTAAATATATATAAGAATAAATATATGAAGATTTTAGGGTTGACATTACGTATATTATTGTGTTAAAGTTGACAAAGATAATACGATGAAGAGGAATAGTAGGATTGCTGATGCTTTCAGAGAGCCATCGGTTGGTGTGAGATGGCAGCTTGAGGATATCTGAACTCGCCTCGGAGTAGCCCGCTGAACATTATAGTAGGATGGGACGGATTCTGACCGTTATAGCAGAAGGATATACGACTTGGTAGTCTGTATCTGTAACGAGAGCATACGATTAAGTATGAAATAGAGTGGTACCGCGTGAAACTTACGTCTCTATATTAGAGAATGGGTTTCATTTTTTTTGCCACATTTATATATACGTTACAGAATCCTAAAAGGTACATATTGGCATGGTTTTTATGAGCTAATTACAAACAGGAGGTAGTATTTATGAAGAATTATCAGAATTACAAGCGTGGATATTATATGCCACCGGCACAGTCAACAGACTGGGTAAACAAAGAGTATATTGATAAAGCACCAATATGGTGTAGTGTTGACCTTAGAGATGGTAATCAGGCACTTATTGTTCCTATGAGCTTAGATGAGAAGCTTGATTTCTTTAAGGAGCTTGTTCGTATTGGATTTAAGGAAATTGAAATTGGTTTTCCTGCAGCGTCAGAAACAGAGTACGAATTCTGTAGGACACTTATTGAAAATGATTTGATTCCTGATGATGTTACAATCCAGGTGCTTACCCAGGCAAGACCTCATATTATTGAGAAAACCTTCAAGGCAATTGATGGTGCAAAGAATGCGATTGTACATTTGTATAATTCAACATCATATGCACAGAGAACACAGGTGTTTAGAAAATCAAGAGAAGAAATATTACAGATAGCAGTTGATGGAGCGAAGCTTCTTAATAAGATGGCTGAGGAGTATGGTGTAGATTATCCATTTGAGTATTCTCCTGAGAGCTTTACAGGTACAGAGATAGACTTTGCATTAGAGGTATGTAATGCTGTAATAAAGGAGTGGAATCCAACTCCTGAAAGAAAGGTAATAATAAATCTTCCTGCAACAGTTGAGATGTCTTTGCCACATGTATATGCAAGCCAGATAGAATACATGAGCAAGAACCTTGTTGATAGAGAGAATGTAATATTATCACTTCACCCTCATAATGACAGAGGCTGTGGTGTGGCAGATGCTGAGCTTGGTTTGCTTGCAGGTGCTGACAGAATTGAAGGAACCTTATTTGGTAATGGTGAAAGAACCGGTAATGTAGACATTATTACACTTGCCATGAATATGTTTACACATGGCGTAGACCCTGAACTTGATTTCACTGATATACCTAGTCTTACAGAATTATATGAGCGTGTTACTAACATGCATGTATATGAGCGTTCTCCATATACAGGTAAGCTTGTATTTGCAGCATTCTCAGGTTCACATCAGGATGCAATTGCAAAGGGCATGAAGTACAGAGAAGAGCAGGGCGATGGAATGTGGACAGTTCCGTATCTGCCTCTTAATCCTGAAGATATTGGAAGAAAGTATGATGGCGATGTAATTAGAATTAACAGCCAGTCAGGTAAGGGCGGAATCGGATATCTGCTCCAGTCAAAATATGGCTTTGACCTTCCTGCTAAGTTCAGAGAGGATCTTGGATATACTGTTAAGGATGTTTCTGATAAGGCTCACAAGGAGCTTAGTGCCAGGGAAGTACTTGATATATTCCAGAGTACATATGTAAATGTATCTGCACCTGTTGAGATGCTTGAGAATCATTTCGTTCAGGGGGATGGAATATCTACAGAGATTACAATATTAAAGCATGGTGTCAGAAAGGTTTACCATGGCAAGGGTAACGGAAGACTTGATGCTGTAAGTAATGCGATTAAAAAACATTTTGCTATTGACTTTAAGATTATCTGCTATGAGGAGCATTCGCTTCAGGTAGGTTCGAACTCACAGGCTGTTGCTTATGTAGGAATAGAAACACCGGATGGCAAGGTAACCTGGGGTGCAGGAATTAAGAACGATATTATTGATGCTTCAGTGCATGCACTTGTCAGCTCAGTTAACAGAACAGGCGTATTATAAAACAAAAAAGATATGTCAGGGCATATGCTCCGGCATATCTTTTTTGTTACATGCTCAAATACTTGGCGTTCCCAAATAAGGTCTTTTATAAATGAATTGAATAATCAGCTAATTTACAAGCTTCTTATAACAATAGCTGATAATATCCTTACGGGTAACAATTCCTATAAATTTGTTCTGGTCATCAACTACAGGAACAAAATTCTGAGCCATCGCTCTTGCAATCAAATCCTCCATATTAGAATTAATTGATACCGAAGCATATTCAAGCTTCTTCGAAATGTCATTTAAATGAATCGATTCCGTATCAGTAACATTTACTAAGCCGGATGCTTTGCAATGCCACAAAATATCACCTTCAGTAATTGTTCCGACGTATTCACCATTCTTTGAAAGTATTGGAATAGCTGAATATTTATGTATCTCCATCTTCTCAAGAATCTGACGCAGAGAATATGTATCTTCAATATATGCGACCTCACTTTTAGGGGTTAAAAAAAACAAAATATTCTTCATGTGTGTAATCTCCATTTGATGTAAATAATAGTAACAAGCTTATAAATCAATTATAAAATACGGAACTATTAACTTCAACTTATATTCTCTTAAATATTTGTGAACAACTCATTAAGCTTTTTGGAGAAAGGTGGACATATCGTAAGGCAAAACACAATATTTCAACCATCCTCACGGATGCATCTAATATAGCAATATTTTTTGTTGTTAATTGTCGGATAGTTTGGTATTATAGAAATATCTATAGGGTAAGGAGGTTACTGTAGCATTGGATAATGTTTTTCAAGATAATCAGGAATACCTGATAGGCGCTAGAAAGATGGTGTCTACAGTTGAAGATTTGCGTGATGACTTAGAAGCTGCTAAGAATACGCAGAAGAAGATGACGAAGAGTATAGCTCAGGAAGAGAAATCTATTACTGACGAAATAAATTCTACGTTAAAGAAAAGAAAAGATGAAATTGCCGACAGCTATGATAAGCAGATAGATGCCAACAATTCAAAGATTAAGCAGATGCAGTCTAAGAAGGATAAGAAGAAGAATGAGAGGATGGAAGCCCGTATTGATAATGAGACGGCTGAGCTCCGTGAACAGAACAGACAGCTTAAGATAGAGACAAAGACTCTGTTTAAGCAGAATCATGTTCCTGCATTTTGTAACTCGAACTTTTATTATTATTTGTTCTCACCAAAAGGCTTTGATGAGATATTGAGACTGTTTTTTATAATTCTTGCGTTTTGTGTATGTGTTCCTGCTGTGGTTGTTGGAGTGCTGCTTGTTACTAAGTTTAAAGAGGGCTCACATACAGCAGCTTGTATACTAATTGCCGCATTAATTATAATTGTTGAATTTATATTGTACTTCATCATATTTAATTTAACAAAGGTGAAGCACAGAGATTCCATTATGGAGGGCCGAAAGACACGTAACACAATTCGTGCAAATGAGAAGGCAATCAAGGCAATTAAGAATTCCATAGCAAAGGATAAGGACGAAAGCATTTACAATCTCGGTAAGTATGATGACAAGATTAAGCAGCTTACAGATGAAGGCAATGAGATTAGTGGTCAGAAGATGGATGCGCTTAAGGTATTTGAATCAGAGACAAAGCAGGTTATCACTGATGAGATAGTTGGCAGAAGACAACCGAAGGTAGATTCCATGAAGGAAGAGCTTAAGCAGATTAATTCCAAGATTTCTTCTATGGAAGAGAGACTTTCGGGGCTTGAGCTTACACTTACTAACCAATATGAGACTTATCTTGGAAAGGATCTTTGTACTGAAGAGAAGTTATCTGACCTTATTGCCATTATGGAAGAAGGCTCTGCTAGTACAGTTTCTGAGGCCATCAAGATTTATAAAGGCGATGACAAATAATCATTAGCATATATTAGGGCATTTCCGATACAATCAGCCATCTTCTTTACCAGATATAGTCTGGTGTTTTGAAGAAGCATGGAGCCCGGTTTGCCCGACTGGTTAACTATTCCGGTAATAGAGATATCTCCTATTGCCGGAAGTTTTTTATTTACACCCTTTCCCGGATAGATGTACGTGTTGCTTAGGGTAATAAGCCCGATGTCCTTAGCCATACCAAGAGATGCATCGATGGCTATGATAAAGGGATTACTGTATTCATTATATATTTCTCTTATTGTGTCTTTTAAGTTAAGTGCATGAACCGGGTATTTTAGTGTACCATTAACCCCAAATGTACAGTTGTTTTCAAGAAGGAAGTCACCTACAAGCGGACCTAGAGCATCGCCGGTTGCTCTGTCTGTGCCTATGCATACAACAATAATATCACTGTAATTTCCTTCGGCTTCATGGATCATGGTAATTATTGCATTTCCCAAATTAATATAGATTTCCTCGTCTTGAGGATTAAAATATTCAATTCTTTTTTTTCTTGAATTACTTAATATACTCATATAACCCTGCTTATTTTGTTCTTCTATATAGAGTATTACCAAATATCCCAATGTTTACTCAAAAAAATATGTCGTAATAGGAAATAAAAAGTATTGCTAATTGGGGCAACTTATGACAATATTTGATAATTTGCAAATACAATGAATGTTATGATTTTACAAAAAAAGGGAGTGGAATCATGATTGAGATTGTATATGATAAGAAAACTGCAGAAAAACATGTATCCGGCACAAAACCGTATGCAGTGCCTAAGAATATACGTCAGATAGGAAATGCATCGTCCGGCAAGAAAATATACATAGAAGATTACGTAATGACATTTCTAAGAAGAATTGCAGAACCGGGAAATACAGTTTCAAGGGGGGCGGTGCTGCTAGGAGAATACTTCAAGGATGATGAAGGTGAAGTGATATTTATTAGCGGGGCGGTTGAAGCTCAAAACCTTGAATTTGATGTAGAGCAAATACGATTTGATGACCAGATATGGAGCGGAATCTATAGCGAGATAAATAAATATTTTGACAACCTTTCTGTTGTAGGCTGGTTTTTATCTCGAATGGGCTTTTCGGTAGATTTAAATGATAAGATACGGAAACTACATCTTGAACATTTTAAAGGAAGAGATAAGGTTCTGTTTATGATGGACTCCCTTGAATGCGAGGATGCATTTTATGCATATGAAAAAGGTCAGCTGGTGCGTCAGAAAGGTTATTATATCTACTATGTCAGAAATGAACATATGCAGAACTATATCATAAGCAGGAAGAACGCTGCAACTGAAGACAAGAGCATGGACGTGCTTAGGAAGGATCAGGCACTTGTGGCTAATTTCAGAGATATGAGCAGTGTGAGAAAGGAGCTAAAGAGCAAGGGGAGAAATTATTTTGCATATGCAGTAAGCTCCTTTGTAATGGTGTTTGCTTTATCGGTTGGGATAGCATTGTCAGGCAGCTATGACAAAATGAAGGATATAGAGCGAAAAATTAAAAGAATTGAAATAGAGGAAAATGATTCTGATATCGAGGTTTTCTATAACAGTAATGATTTAGAAGATGCACAGGATAAAACCAACAGCAATACCAACAACGACAATAATAATTCAGACAGCGTGTTATCTGACAAGGAGGATAAAACGGCTGACACGGATAATAGAAATGATTCGGATAAGATAAATGACACGGATAAAGCGAACGATACAGAAGAACCAAACAACACAGATGAAGCAAACGACAATGAAAGTATTGACGTTAAAGATAACACTGATACCAAGGAAGTATTTGGCAATGAAAAGGAACATACATATATAGTTGAAGAGGGCGACACACTTATGAGTATATCTATTCAAATGTATGATTCTCCTGCATATGTTGATGAAATACTAAACGCAAATGGCCTAAGTGCTGAAGATACAATATATGTAGGACAGAAAATAGTTATTCCATATGTTGACTAAAGATGATATAATATGAGCACCTGACAGTCGAATAAGAGAAAGAAGGCTGTAGCTTAAGAAAAGAATTATAAAAGGACTGAGGATATGTTATGGCAAGAAAGAGAAAAATGATGTCTTCAGAGGAGACGGCTGATAATGTAACAAGAATCAATAAGTTCTCTGATGAAGATAATGAAGATAAGGTTGTAGAGGTGGTAAGAGCCTTTACACCACAGAAGAAATTAGTAATTGCATTATTATTTATAGTGATTGCTGCTGTTATTATTATCACTGTTATTAAAGCAATGGCGAATAGGGAGTATAAGTCGTATGATGTTATTTCGTCAACCTTGACTTCGGGTGACAGTATTGCCAATTATACAATGTTTGGTGGTAATGTACTTAAGGTTACGCGTGATGGAGCATCTTATATTGATGAAACCGGCAATACTGTATGGGATTGCAGTTATTCAATGAAGATGCCGCAGGTTGCGGTAGCAGGTGACTATGCAGTGGTGGCAGATTTAAATGGACGAGATATCTATGTATTTAATAAGGCCGGCAAGATAAGCAACCAGACAACTAATTATAATATTGCTAATGTAGATGTTGCGTCACAGGGTTTATATTCTGTTGTTCTTGCAGGTGATGATTGCAACTATATTAATGGATATGACAAGGATAGCAAGCAGGTATATGAAATGAAAACTTCAATAGAGAATAGTGGATATCCGCTTGATATTGCAATATCTGATGACGGCGAGAAGCTGTTTACAAGCTATATGAAGATTGATGGAACTACCGTTCCAAATTATATTGCGGCGTATAATTTCGGCTCAGTTGGTCAGAATGAGAATGCAGACAGACTTATGGGCGGATTTACCTTTGACGACACTATCTTCCCGCTTGTTGATTTCGTGGATAATAATACAGTTGTTTGTTTTGGAGATAATAAAATAGTCATATATGCAATGTCAGAAAAACCAAGTCAGAAGTCTGTTATTGATATAGCTAATACTGAGATGCTTGGTGTATTTGCCAACTCTAAATATGTTGGCTATATTGCAAAGGGAGATCCTGACAAGGACCAGAAATATATAATCAGAATATATGGCATGAATGGCGATATAGAGGCAGAAACCACATATAATAATTCCTTTAAGAAGATTTATGCAACAGAGGAGGAATTAATCGTAGTGGGAGATTTTGATTGTAGTATATATAGCTTTAACGGAAAACGAAAGTTTTCTACTACCTTTAATAAGAATCTGATAGATATAGTTCCGGACTCTAATAAACTTGAATATATATTGATATTTGAAAATGAAACACAGATAATAAAGCTTAAGAGAAACAAAGGGGATAAATCGTAATGAATCTGTTATTGCTAATTGTAATTGCCATTACCGCGTTGCTTGCCATATTAGGATATAGGAGAGGTCTATTTAAGAGTGCTGTCAGTACTGTCGGAATTGTACTGGCAGTATTTCTTACTACAATACTTCATACCCCAATAAATAAAGCAATATGCAACAATACAGGGCTTGATGAATATATTAAGTCAAAGATAGAAGAAAAGTTCGAGCTTGATACAGATAAAAATGAGCTTACAAGAAATGAGGAGATGGAGCTCCTTGAGAATATTCCATTGCCTGAGAATATCAAGGAATGGATAATTGAAAATGGGAGTAAAGAAACCTTTGGCAAGTTAAATGCTAAAGGCTTTGAGGACTATGTAGCTATATATTTGACAGAAATGGTAATGAAAGGACTCTCATATCTAATTACCTTCATTGTGCTTATGATAATAATAAACATATTTATCAACTTAGCTGACGTTATAACAAGCATTCCGATTTTGAATGGGTTAAATAAAGTAGGAGGTATATTGTTTGGTGTATGCCAATCTCTAATAATTATATGGATAGCCTTTATTATCATTACGTTTTTATCAGCATTTGACTGGGGAATGGATATAATGAAAATGATAGATGAAAGTAGTATTTTAAGCATCATTTATGAAAAAAATATTTTTTTGAAATTTGTTGTTGACATCCTCGGTAAAGTTTAGTATAGTATCACTTGCCGATTTCATTAGGCCAAATGAAACAACAAAAAAGTTTTGAAAAAAATAAAAAAAGTTGTTGACAAGGCCTTGGAGTTGTGATAAATTATAAAAGCTGTCGCAAACGACGACAGACAAACAGAACCTTGAAAAATTAACAACATGACAACCCTGAAATT